>CAXTTX010000440.1:0-1656 GCA_964247045.1 uncultured Verrucomicrobiales bacterium
AAGGCCGAGTTTCGAGAGCGTCCAGATGGTCCACTTGCTGGGATCCCACTGCCAGGGCTTCACGCCGTTGCGGTAGTCGTGCTGGAACTCGTGGTGATAGTTGTGGTAGCCCTCACCGAAGGTGAGGACGGCCATGATCGCGCTGTCACGGGCACTGTGGCTCGTGGAATAGGGCTGGCGGCCGACGGTGTGGCAAAGGGAGTTGATGAAGAAGGTGCAGTGTTGCGCGACGACGATGCGGAGCACGCCGGCGATGAGGAAGCCACCGAGGGCACCCGTCCAGGGATCGAGGCCCGCGTAGGCGTTCCAAGCGTAGCCGAGGGCGGTGGGAAGGATGAGGCCGACGATGAGGCCGATCCAATGGGTGTTCTTGTGCTGCCAGAGGACGAGCTTGTCCTTGCGGAGGTCCGCGACGTTGTCCATGGGCGGCTCGGGATCGAGCTTGAAGAGGAGCCAGCCGATGTGGGCCCAGAAGAAGCCCTTGGAGATGTCGTACGGGTCGTCGTCGTGATCGACATGCTTGTGGTGGCGGCGGTGGTCGGAAGCCCAGTTGAGACAGGAGTTTTCAAACGCGCAGGCACCGAAAACGAGGGTGAAGAGCTTCACGGGGGTCTTCGCCTTGAAGGACAAGTGCGAGAACAGCCGGTGGTAGCCGACCGTGATACTCATCATCGTCGCACAGAGGTAGAAGAAGAACATCCCGAACTGGAACCAGTCGATTCCATGTTTGAAGAGGTAGATGGGAGCGCCGACGAGGGCGATGAGGGCGGTACCGATGAGGAACGAGCTTGTGATCCAGTTCACCCGGTAAAAGGGAATACGCTGCATATGATGGTTTTGGGATTCCTTTCGGCAGCCGGATGTTTAACCGGACGGTCGGCACAATTGCGCGCCAATAGCGAAAAGACGGCCCTCGATACACGCCCGGCGGGCCGCGTGCAAGTCATCCTTTTTCGGATTCGCGTGAGGTTTTCCGGGTTGACAAAGGGGGGTCGATGGGGCATCTACGCCGCCCCGAACCAGAGCGGAATCCAACCAAACAACCAGAAAACATCGCATGCGTGGAGTGACAGTGAAGAAAGGCGAGCCCGTAGACCGTGCTCTCAAGCGCCTGAAAACCAAGCTTGATTCCGAGGGAATCCTCGAAGAAATGCGCCGCCGCCGCGCTTTTGAAACCCCCACGGAGCGCAAGCAACGCAAGCTCCGTTCCGCCGCCAAGCGCAACAAAATCCGCTGGCGTTTCTCGAACGCTCCCGCCGCAGCCTCCGCTGACGCCGCCGAGTAAGAATTTTCCGGATTCCGCAAATTCGGTAAGAGACGGATGCTGAAAGGCATCCGTTTTTTTATGCCCCGGAAAACCTTCCCGATTTCTCCATGCCGCTGCTGACCAAGGATTTCGACTACCACCTGCCGGAGGAGCTGATTGCGGCGCGACCGTTGGCGGAGCGGGCGGCGTCGCGGATGCTGGTGGTACACCGGAAGAGCGGGTTGATCGAGCACCGGATGTTCCGGGATTTCCCGGAGTATCTGAGACCGAGCGACTTGCTGGTGCTGAATGACACGAAGGTCATCCCGGCTCGGGTGTTTTCGGACGACGGGCGGACGGAATTGCTGTGTCTGGATCGGCTGAGTCCTCTGGAATGGCGCTGCCTGGTG
>CAXTTX010000440.1:1666-4760 GCA_964247045.1 uncultured Verrucomicrobiales bacterium
GACCGTCGGGGGGACTTCCGGGACGGTGACGGAGGTTTTCGAGAACGGGGACCGGCTCATCCGCTGGGATTCCATCGTGGATCTGGACCAGCATGGTCACCTGGCGCTGCCGCACTACATGGGGCGCGAGGATGAGATCGCGGACCGGGAGCGCTACCAGACTGTTTTCGCGCGGGAGGAGGGGGCAATCGCCGCGCCGACGGCGGGGCTGCATTTCACGCCGGAGTTGCTGGAAAAAATCCGGCACACCTTTCTGACGCTGCATGTGGGAGTGGGAACTTTCCGGCCGGTAAGCACGGAGATCGTGACGGAGCATGTGATGCACTCGGAGCGATACGTGGTGACTCCCGAAGCAGCGGAAAAGATCAACGCCGCGGACCGGGTGGTGGCAGTGGGGACGACGGTGACCCGGGTGCTGGAATCGCTGGGCAGTCCCCTGCCCCGCGATGGCAGACGGGGCGAAACGGATATTTTCATCTACCCGCCGTATGAATTCGGGGTGGTGGGGGCGCTGCTGACGAATTTCCACCTGCCGCAGAGCACGCTGATCATGCTGGTGAGCGCGTTCGCAGGGAAGGAACTGGTGATGGAGACCTACCGGCAAGCGGTGGAGCAACGCTACCGGTTTTTCAGTTATGGGGATTGCATGTTGCTGGTCTGATCGGAAAACTTCGCGGCATGAAGCTGCTCTCGTGGAACGTCAATGGCATCCGCTCGGTGATAGGCAAGGGATTCGGTGAATTCGTGGGAAAGGAAAAGCCGGACATCCTCTGCCTGCAGGAGACGAAGGCACGGCCGGAGCAGGTGACGCTGCCGCTGGAGATGGCCGGATATAACGCGTATTGGGATTCCGCGCAGAAGCCGGGGTATTCGGGGGTGGCGGTGTTTTCGCGGGAGAAGCCGCTGGATATCAAGATGGGCTTGGGCATGGATGAGCATGACAAGGAAGGGCGCGTGCTGACGGTGGAGTATAAAGACTTCATCCTGGTGAATGTCTACACGCCGAACTCGCAGGACGAGCTGCGGCGGCTGCCCTACCGGCTGACCTGGGATGACGCGTTCCGCCGGCACGTGGCGCACCACGCGACGATCAAGCCCGTGATTTTCTGCGGGGACCTGAACGTGGCGCATGAGGAGATCGACATCGCGCGGCCAAAGTCGAACCGGCTGAGCGCGGGATTTTCCGACGAGGAGCGGGCGAGCTTCGGCAAGCTGCTGGACGCGGGATTCACGGACAGCTTCCGGCATTTCTATCCGGACAAGACCGAGGCGTATTCGTGGTGGTCGCTGCGCGGTGGCGCGCGCGGGCGGAACGTGGGATGGAGGATCGATTATTTCGGGGTTTCCACGCCGTTCATGAAGCGGGTAAAATCGGCCAGGATCCTGCCTGAGGTGATGGGCTCGGACCATTGCCCGGTGGAGATCACGCTGGGGTGAACGTGAAAAGTGCCGGGTGATTTGACGAAGTTTGAGCGATGTCAGTCAGTTCGTCTCAATTCCTCCGGACTGGTGTGATCAGAGAAGAGAGGCGGTGAGCGGCTAGTGTTTGCAATATTTTGATTCCCCCACCCTGCTCTTACCGCGATGCTCACCCGTAATGGTTGAGCGCGTTTTCCTGGGATGGCAGCAGCCGTTTTTGAAACTGGCCGTGCCGTGGCTTTTGGCACGGCGGGAGGAACTGCCGGGAATGCTGGTGGTGGTGCCGACGGCACAGAGCGGGCGACGGCTGCGGGAAGCGCTGGCGGAGGAAGCGGGAGCGCTGCTGTCGCCGAAGGTGGTGACGCCGGGGGCGTTTTTAAAATCGGCCGATGAGACGGCTGCACCGGACTGGATCGAGCAACTGGCCTGGACGGAAGTGCTGGAGGAAGTGACGGACTGGGCGGTGTATGAGGCGTTGTTTCCGGTGCCTCCGGAAGACAGCGGCTGGGCGGCGGGGATGGCGCGGGAGATGGTGGCGCTGAGGCGGGCGCTGCAGGAGAACGGACTTTTGTTAGGGAGTGCGGCGCGGAAGCTGGCGGACACGGTGGAGGCAGAGCGGTGGGCGGCGCTGGCGGCGCTGGAGGATTTGGTCGAGGCGCGGTTGCGCGGGGCTGGCTTGAGGAGCCGGAGCCGGGTGCTTGCAGCGGGACTGAAGGTGCCGCCGGGGGTTACCCAGGTGGTGCTGGCGGGCGTGCCGGAGATTCCGCCGGTGGCGGAGCGGTTCCTAACAAGCTGGGCCGGACGGGTGACGATTTTGATCGGTGCGCCGGGAAGCGAAGCGGAGTTGTTCTCGACTGTGGGCACGCCCTTGGACAAGTGGACGGAACGTCCGCTGCCGTGGCCGGACACGGTGAAGGTGGCGGCAGACCCGAGACAACAGGCGGCGGAAGCGTTGCGGATGGCGGCAGAGGCTCAGACACCGCCGGAGGTGCTGGCACTGGGATCGGCAGACACGGAGGCGGGAGACGAATTGGCGCGGACCTTCACGCGCGCGGGTTGCATCGCGTTTCACCCTGCGGCGAAGCCGGTGACGGGAGGATTGGCTCGGTGGTTCAAGGTGTGGCGGATGTGGCTGGCGGAGCCCAGGCTGGCGACGATGGCGGATCTGCTGCCACTGCCGGAAACGGGCGCGCTGGTGGGAGGACGCCGCGCGCAAAAGGCGAGGCGGCTGGCGGAATTGCGGGACCGGTGGATGGTGAACCGGACGGAGGAGTTGTTGCGTCGGGTGGCGGCGGAGGAATTCCGTGACGAGAAGGACAAGGCGACCGCTGATGAGGTTTGCGAGGCGGCGTCCAAACTGGAGATGTGGCGGGGCCGGATGGGCGGAGTTGATTTCACAAGGACCACGATTGATTTGTTAGATAAACTCGGCCGGACAAGCATGGAAGCGGGAGAGGCCGCGGAGCAGATGGCGGAATGGTTGCGAGATGCGGCAGGAGTGATCCGCGAATCGCGAAGGGATGCCGGGTTCTGGATCGACCTGATGTTGTCGGAGATTCCCCCGTCCCCTGCCCTGCCACCGGCGGGAAGGGTGCTGGACGTGCAGGGGTGGCTGGAGCTTTTCCACGAGCCGGGGTCGCATTTGATCCTGTGCGGGATGAACGAGGGCAAGGTG
>CAXTTX010000441.1:0-4750 GCA_964247045.1 uncultured Verrucomicrobiales bacterium
TCCCAAGACCCGCCGCCACTTCACTCCCCCCGCCTGGATTCCTCAAAAGCCCGGGCCGCCGCCCGCCGCTTCAGCATCAGCTTCCCCATCTCGCCCCGGGATCCCAACAAACCGCCCCGCCTCCGCTGCGCCGGTTCCTTCACCGCGGGCCGATTCCTCCGCGTCCTCGGCTTCTTCGACCTACGTCTACTACCCTTCGACCGGTGCCGCCCCCGGCGCCCGGCAACTTCCACGACCCCCTTCCCGCGCGGCAACCTAACAGAATCCCACATCCTCGCCCCCGCCGCCGCCATCCTCTTTCCCACGGCCACGCCCGCATGACCACCTCTCTCCCTCTCTCCCTCTCTCTTCTTAAGTCTTACTGTCTTGCGTCTTAAGTCTTCTCGTGTCCTTTTCGTGCCATTCGCGGTTTCCTTTCCCTTGAAGCTCGCCATCTTCCCGTCCTGAATCTTCAACTCCTGCCTCTTATGTCTCCTCTTCAATCATCGCCCGAAACCGATCTCCTCCGCGCCGCTTACGCCGCCTTCAACGCGCGCGACATCCCCGCTGCCCTCGCCCTCATGACCCCGGACGTCGCCTGGCCGAAAGCATTCAAAGGCGGCTTCGTCCGCGGCCCCGAAGAAGTCCGCGCCTATTGGACCGAGCAATGGAGCGAGATCGATCCCCACGTCGAGCCCGTTTCCTTCTATCTGGAGCAAGACGGTTCCATCCTCGTCGAAGTCCATCAGGTTGTCCGTGACTTGTCAGGTGTCCTCCTCGCCGATGACCACGTCGGCCACCGGTTCACCTTGGAGCACGGCCTCATCAGAGCCATGCAAGTCGGTCCCCTCCCCCAACCGTTAGCCTGACATGCCGAGGAATCCATCCACAGCGCGATACCGGAGCCTCATCACGGGCATTCCGGAAGGGATCGACTACTACAGGGTGCGGGGCGTCAGGTTTGCCGGTCCTTCAGATGGGGGAAGGATCTCCTTCGAACTTGCTCCCCCGTGGGGTTTCGGCTTCTCTCCCTGTTGTCGGGCTTGCAATGCGGTCCCCACCCCTCCCCGAACTTCATGATTGCAGGAAACCTGTTTGTCCTCCCCTTGCTCGCCCTGCTGGCGTTCATTTCGATGTCCTCGCGGCTCGCCGCGGAGGATCCCAATGACCTTATCATCTACTCGGTGGGCACGGAAAGCGTGACCATCACCGGCTTTCCGAAGGGGGCCGCCGGCAAGCTCGTGATCCCACCCGTGATCGAGGGCAAGCCGGTCACGCTCATTGGTTATGCCGCCTTCGCCAACTGCACGCGGATCACCTCCGTCAACATTCCGGACAGCGTCACTTCCATCGGCGAGTATGCGTTCGTGGGTTGCCGTGGCCTCGGTGAGGTGAGACTTTCGGAGCGCTTGGTAAATCTCGGGCTGCGGTCCTTCGCCGCTTGCACCTCGTTACGGAGCGTGAAAATTCCGGCCAGCTTGAGCACCATCGGGGATCTGGCCTTTGTCCGGTGCAGCCTGTTGAGCTCGGTCATCATTTCTCCCGGTGTCTCCGTGATCTCCTGGGGCGCCTTCGGGGAATGCCGGAACCTGATGTCCGTCACGCTCCCGTCCAGCATCACTCACATCGGAAACGCCGCCTTCTATCAATGCGCAGGCCTGAGGAATGTCATCTTCCTCGGCAATGCGCCGGTCATGGGCACCCAGGTATTCAAAAGCACGCATGCTTCCTTCACCATCCTCTGCCTGGTGGAGAACTTCGGCTTCGAGATTCCGAAATGGCTCGGCTACCCTTGTGAACTCACGCCTTCGATCCCCGAGATCGACATCCAGGAACCCGTGGGCACCACCCTCAAGGACGGCAAGGCCCGCAAGAGCTTCGGCACCGTGAAGATCGGCAAGAGTGGTGCCGCCCGCACCTTCACCGTGTCCAATGTCGGCACCTCCCTGCTCGGTGGCATGTACACCAAGCTGAACGGACCGGGGGCAAACGACTTCAAGGTGGATGTCCTGCCCACCTCCTTCCTCGAACCCCTGGGAACTTTCACCTTCAAGGTGAACTTCAGGCCCAAGGCCAAGGGTCCACGGGAGGCCATCCTCCGTTTCAAGAGCAACGATACTTCGGAAAACTCCTTCGACATCCGGCTCAACGGAACCGGAGGCTAGCATCCCACATTCGAAAGCCGATGGCGGCCCGCAACCGGCTTCACTTGCGCAGCATGTTCTCGAAATATTCAGTCTCCACCTGCGAGAGTTTCACGCTGGCGAGTGCCTCGCGGGCAACCTTCGGGTGGTTGGTCGCCAGGCTCGGGAAAACCTCGTGGAAGAGCTCCGCGGCCTTGCCCCGGTTGCTCATGCGCTCGATCTGCTTCAACGCGAGAACCGGATTCTCAAACGCGGTCTCTGACACGACGACACCACGCACCTGGTCCTTCTCCGCTTCGGAGCCCAGTATGTCCGCCCATTTCGCCACGGCTTCCGGAGCCGTGCCGGAGTCGATCCATCCCCGGGCAACTCCTGCCACGGCCTGGTTGCGCTCCTCACCGGTGGCGAGGGTGAGCGCCGCCGTGGAGGCGGCTTCCGCGTCCGACATGGCCCAGGCGTTGAAGAGACGCTCGGCAATCTCGGGGCGACGCCCGCTCTGTTGGACATAGGACTGGAAGGCCGTTTCCGGCGCACTGCCAGCCCACTCCTCGAAGACCGCCTCGAGTGCCGCCGCACCCCCCTGATAGATATCCAGCGAGCGCGCCCACGCGAGCGCGCTTTCCGGATCCTCGCGGGTCAGCACGGTGCCGATGATGAACGCGGCCTTTTCCAGATAGATGAGGTTCGGATTCGGCTTCGCGAGTTCCGCCTTCACGATCTCCTCGGGCGAGAGCCCCTCGTATTCCTCGGCCACGGTCGCGCCGATGGCCGCCCGGTCGGCCAGCACACGCTGGCGGAATTCGTTCTTCATCGCCTCGACAAGCGCCGCGTATTCGGCGGCGGCACGCGAGGGATCACGGTCCGCCATACCGGAAAGCACTCCTGATAGAACAAAGGTGCGGTCGATTTCCGTGGTGAAGGAACGTGCCCAGGTCAGCGCGACTTCGGGATCTCTTTCGCCCACGACCAGGCCGACTCCGACGGCGGCCTCCATCCGGTTCGAGAGCGACTTGATTTGGGAAACCAAATCCATGGCCGCGTCCGAAGAATCGAATACCAACTCGGCCGCGATGCCGGACAGCGCCATGTCGAGATGGTTCTCCGTGAGGCGCTCCCTCGCCCAAGCGAGCGCCTTCGGGGCATCCGTCTCTGCGGACCGCAGGATGATGCGGGTGGTGGTGTCGCGGATAAGGAAGGAACCGGCGAGTTTCGGATCGAGATTGTCGAGCACCGCCATCCACGCGGGAGCGAGGCGGTTCCAGACCAGTTCGCCATCGATCTCCACGGCATCCAGATAGGCGGTGAAGGATTCGGCGTCAGTGGTGATCCAGCGACGCATCAGTTCGGCGATCATCTCCTGCTGGGACTTCGCATCCTTCACCAGCAGGAGCTGCCGCATGAGATCCGGATAGTCCTTCACCGGTGAGGTGGCGATCCGCTGGTGGAGTTGCTCGGGGGAAAGGCTTGCCATTTCAACGCTTGCAAGGCCTTTGCCTGGCGCGGGTGAATGGTCTTCTTTGCCACCGGATGCGGCGAACCAAATTGCTGCCGCGCAAGCAATGCCGCCCGCGACGCCGAGCGGACATTTGGGGACTTTCTTGAATTTTCCGCCAGACATGGGTATGCAAATGAGAATGAAAATTGGATGGTGGGTCGTGGTGACCCGCAGGGGCCGGCCGGAGCAAATTCAATCTGCCTTTGCTCCGTGCCGGCCCGGATTGGGGTGTTTGTGATCAGCGGCTGGCCAGATACTGGTCGAGTTTCGGGATGCTGATCCTCCGCGTGAAGGCAGTGGTGTTGCCACTCTTGTCTTTCGCGATGACCGATACGCTGACGGTGCGGGTCTTCGGGTTCACGCGCTTGAGCAGGTCCTTGATGGTAACGACTGACTTCCACTTGTCCTTGACCACAACCGGCTCGTTCTTGCCGCCGATGCTGACGCGGAACGATTTCAGCGGGAGGTCGTTCGAGATCGTGCCTTCGATGATGAGGCGCGCGTTCACTCCCTTGCCCTTGATGGTTCCCTTGTCCGCAATGGCGATGACGGGTGGCATGGCAGGCGGTACAACTTCCTCGACGGTGTATTCGAAGTTCTCGCCTTCCAGCGGTGGCACCAGCGGGGAATTCACCCGGTGGTTCGTGACCTTCTCGTAGGCGGCAGCCATGCCCAGGACCTCGTCGTCACCCCAGAAGCGCCCCAGGAAACCGAGTGTGCTCGGCTCCGCGGTGGTGGTCGCGTCCAGCGGGATGCTGACCGTGCCCATGGGAACGGTGACGAAGGGATTCGAGAACGAGTTCACCAGCGCCCGCGAGATCGGAGGCAGCGTGATGTTCGTCGCCGTCTTGATAGGGGCGGTGGGCAGGATCAGCGCGTCGAGGTCATTCAAAGCTAGGAAAGCCTCGTAATCGAGAACTTGATAGCGGACGGCCTCGAAGTGCTCGACGGCATCGGGATGGGTCGGACCAAAGGTCGTCTGGTTGGCGATGGCATCGCGCGAGGACTGGGGAAGCTGCGTCACCGGGGAAATGCGCGCGACCACCTTGGCGAGCAGCGTCTCCGGAGTGTCGTCCGGAGCCGAGACGATCGCCTCGAGGAAGGTCTTGAAGGGATAGCCGCGCGAGTTGCC
>CAXTTX010000442.1:0-1454 GCA_964247045.1 uncultured Verrucomicrobiales bacterium
AAGCCGAGGGCACTCACCACGCTTAACAAAGCCGTTGAGGGTTCGGGAAGGTCCAGCACCAAGGTGGAATAGGTGGCAGAACCGGACCCGGATGCGTCGCCCGTAAAAGATCCCACGTATCCGATCCCAGCCACCGGAACAATGGGCACCTGGCTCGACACATAGGTCTGCGGGAACGGGTCATCGCTGAAAATTGTGCCAATCTGTTGAAGTCCAAATTTATCGGATCAGGCAAGGGTGACGCCGGTTCCCGCGAACAGGTAAAGCGCACGGCCAAGCAACTGGGAATTTGTCGTACTGTTGACGGTGAACGGAGTCACACCGGCGAAGTCATAATAGCCGGCGGACGCCATGCCGAGGTTTTCCGAATTACCACCGACGGCACCCGATGTGATCACTGTGAAGCCAGCGACGATGTTATGGATATTGCTCAGGCCACCGCTGAGATCAAATCCAACGGGGAAATAGCCCATCGCGACGATGCCACCGGTCATGCGATCACCTGGCCCTCGGGAAATCAGCGCGTCGGAGGTGCCGTCAAACGACACCACGTTGCTCAAAACAAAGGTGGCGGCATGGGCTTGGCCGAGGGCGAAGGCGGCGAACATCAGGGAGGCGAGTTTGATTTTCATCGTATTCGGGAGGTGACTTTTCAAAGGATGGAAGGTGCGGAGGCGGAAGAGCGGAACAAGGCCCGCGGTGGGAAAAACAGCGCTCAACCCCGCTTGCGGCGCAGGAAGCCGAGGGCACCCTCCACGCCAAGCAAGGTCGTGGACGGCTCGGGGAAGCCCACGACCAAGGTGGAATAGGTGGCAGAACCGGAGCCCGAGGCGTTGCCGGTGAAGGTTCCTACCGACCCGATGCCCGCAACCGGACTGATCGGCACTTGGCTCGAGACATAGGTTTGCGGGAATGGATCGTCACTGAGGATCGTGCCGATCTGTTGCAGACCGTAGAAAGTGGAGCTAGTCAGCGTTACGCCGTTACCTACAAAGAGGTAGAGCGCACGACCTAGCAACTAGGAATTTGTGGTGGCATTGACGGTGAACGGAGTAACACCGGCGTAGTCGTAGTAGCCAGCCGAAGCCATGCCGAGGTTTTCCGAAAAGCCGCCAACGGCACCCGACGTGACCACGGTGAAGCCCGCGACGATGTTCTGGACGTTTCCCGCACCACCGCTGAGATCGAATCCAACCGGGAAATAGCCCATCGCGACGACCCCGCCGGTCATGAGACCGCTGCCGTAGATCTGGATGAGGGCATCGGAGGTGCCGTCAAAGGACACCACGTTGCTCAGAACAAATGTCGCGGCATGGGCTTGGGAGAGGGCGAAGGCAGCGAAGGTCAGGGCAGCAAGTTTCATTTCAAGGGAGGTCCGGGTTAGGTATGAATCGAAAATCGCAGTGGCTGATGCTCCTTCAAAAGGGTGGCCTCCCCACGCCACGGGAAGTGCG
>CAXTTX010000442.1:1464-4745 GCA_964247045.1 uncultured Verrucomicrobiales bacterium
CATGATCCGGGACATCTTTACAGAATATTTGGGCATCTTTTTCCGATCGACCTCCGGGGCCTTTTCCCCGGCATTTTCCGATCCCTTCCCCGGAGACACGGGTTTCCCGGGGGGCCGGAGCGTTTTGAAGGGCGGAAATGGTAACGAGGAAGGCCGACTGAAGACGCAAAAAAAGAGGCGGGCAAAAGCCCGCCTCTTTAGAATAGATCCTGTCTTGAAACGCTGATCAAGCGCGGCGACGGCGGAGGAGGCCCAGCGCACCGACGGCTCCGAGAAGCGCGGCGGAAGGCTCAGGAATTGCTGCCAGCTGAAGCGTGGTGTAGGTCGCGGAGCCGGCTCCCGAGGCATCGCCCGTGAAGGTTCCAACCGTGCCAATCCCGAAAACCGGGACGGGCGGCACTTGGCTCGAAACGTAGGTTTGCGGGAACGGATCATCGCTCAGGATGGTGCCGATCTGCTGCAGACCAAAATAGGAGGAACCCGCGAGTGTCGCGCCATTACCTGCGAACAGATAGAGCGCACGACCCAGCAACTGCTGGTTGGTGGTGGCATTGACCGTGAACGGGGTCGTTCCGGCGAAGTCATAATAACCGGCCGAAGCGAGGCCCAGGTTTTCTGAATTGAGGCCGACCGCACCGGAAGTGATGACCGTGAAGCCAGCGACGATGTTCTGAATGTTATTCAAGCCACCGCTGAGGTCGAAGCCCACGGGGAAGTAGCCCATGGCCACGACACCGCCGGTGAGGCGAGCACCCGTGTCTGATTCGGAGCGTTCGATGAGCACATCGCCCGTGCCGTCAAACGACACCACGTTGCTCAAAACAAACGTTGCGGCATTGGCCTGGACCGTCGCGAAGGCCGCGAGTGCCAAGGAAGCTAGTTTCATTTTCATATTTAATTTATGGGGAGTTTAGTGTGTGTGTGAGAACCTTACAGGGTGGCGTAAGAAGTCGGCACCGCAATGCTGATCGCAGCCGGAGTGGCGCTCTTGCGTTGGATGAGGATGGCGGGCGGAAGAATCACCGCTTCAGCCTGGGGCTGAGTCAGAGCCACCAAGGGAGCAGCCTCGGTCCTCCAAGAACCACCGGAAGCCGGGTGACGGAAGTATTTGGTGTAAACACCCGCACCGGTGGGGACCCAAAGCAGGTCAGCCACACCTGGGTTGGCACCCGCGGCGATATCCGTAGCCAGACCACTGTTGAACAGGTTGAGGCCAACTGGAGCGACGATGCTGACGAGGTTGAAACCTTGGATGGCCACAGAATTGGTGCCCACCTTCTTCACTTCGCCGCTGACGACACTGGTCGTGGTCGTGGCGCTCTTCTTCTGAACGAGCACACCGTCAGCATAGATCAGAGGGACATTGGGAGCCAAGACCTGGCCACCGGCGATACGGACGGTGCCCACACCGGCAGGATGGATGAAATATTGGTCGTAGCTGCTGCCATTCGGCACCCAGATGACATCAGCCACACCGGAGTTCGCACCACGGGACACGATGGTTCCATCCGTCTTGAAGATTTCCTCGATGGTCGGAGCCACGCGGATCTTGTAGGTATCTCCGATGACAACGCCGGCGGTCACGAGATTGGTCGTGCCGGTGGAGATGGTCGTCCCGGTGATGGAGGCGGCGGGAACTTCCACGATGACGCCGGTGGCCGTGCCGCTGGTGATTTCGAGGACGTAGGTCTTTCCGGCGGTCGGCGTGAGGGTCAGCGCGGCGTCGGTGACGTTGCCGGCGCTAACGGTGTCCAAGTTGCCAGCGGCAAGCGTGGGAGTCTGGAGCGTAAGCCCAACAAGGTTGAAGCCTTGTGCGATGGACTGGGAAGCATAGCCCACAGGAGTGGTGTAAGCCGTTTCAGCGCCCACGGCCATGCCGGTTGCGGCGATAGCGGCGAGAAGGGAATAGGGGATGTATGTTTTCATGACAGGATTGTATTGGGTTTTTATGGGGGTTGTCTATTCTGGTTGTTTTTTAGTCTTGAGAGGTGCTTGGATCAAGCAGCTGTTTAGCAATGTTTATTCCAATATTACGGTTTATCCGAAATGCACCCGAGCAATGAAGACAAGCTTCAGTCAGGAAAACACTATGGCGCATTCATAGATTTCATTGGCAGGAAACAGCCTAAGTCCCCTAACCGCAAGAAAATTCTGCGAATCGTTTGAAGATTTTTCGTCACATTTGAAAAAATCCGGGGCAAGGGAATCATACCTCTTGGTAGAAATATTTTAGTGCTTACAATCAGTAACTTACGTTGTGCAAATTCCCTATTTTCTTTTGAAAAAAATTACTTCTCGCTGGGGAATGAAGTTCCGGAGCAATACCAGATCCGGATTCCGTGGATCTCGACCACTCCGGAAATAAGTAGGTTTTACATGAAATTGCATCGTGTGTTCCGGGTCTGGAAGGCAGAGACTTGGATCACAAAACGCTCCTGTGGTTGAAAATCGGGGTGAAGCATATCGGCCGGGAACACGAAGCCCCAGGCAAATCCGGCTCTCCCAGGTCACGTCGGTTTCGGGAATCTGGTATCTCTTGTCAACGGGGGAGGCAGCGTCAGGAGCAGGCGGTAGGACGGGAAATGACAACTTTTGCCATGTTTTTTCAGAAAAAAACCGTGGTTTGGGGTGGGGACGAGGGGCACATTTTATTGCAACATACTTATCGAGAAGGCATTACGTAGTCTGTTCAGTGCAGGGGTGGTGGTGAAAAGGGGCCAAAACGGGGTGAATTGCCGGTCAAAAGCGTTGGAAAACGGATCGAAAATGTCATTTTTTGTCGGTTTTTGTCTTTTTTTGTCATTTTGGAGCGAAATCGGAGGGTGGCGTTGGGGGGAGGGTCGGCAAGACTGAAAGGGGTCCCGGTGGAGAGTATGGACGAGGTGGCCCCGCCACTCAACGGATGAGGGCTCTGCCAATACCGATTGTTGAAACCGGCTGGATTTGAGCGTGTTATTGGGTTCGATGCGGCATCGACATCCCGGGCTGCGGGTCGGGGGATGGGTCGCGTGAATGACTAACGCGACTTCTGGCCCCCTTGTCCGGTGTGCGATCTGTTGAGGCGGTTACCCCGGGTGGTTGGTGGGCGCGGGATCTCGAACCGGGGTTGCCGTATGATCCCGTCGGGGGCGAGGATGGGGCGAATTTCTGGCGAGCCCTCAGGGAAAGCTGAAGGGCTGTGGTTGCGGGACGGCCGACCGGAACAATCCGCAGGATTTTAGCCGGAGGCAAATCCGCCCTCCTTACCGGGACGCGTCGGAATCAGCGCCTGCGGGATTGCT
>CAXTTX010000443.1:0-4722 GCA_964247045.1 uncultured Verrucomicrobiales bacterium
CGAAGAACCTCATCGGCGAGATGCGCGCCGCCGGCCGCATTCAGGCGGAGATCCAGGCGGACCCGGAAACCGTGGCGGGGGCGATCCACCGGATGGACAAGGTGAAGAAGGTGAGCCACGAGCCGATGGACGGCGAGTGGACGAAGTTCACGGTATGGGTGGATTCTGGAACCGATTCACGCGAGAAGATCGCGAACCTCTGCGCGCAGTATGGCTGGCCGATGCGGTCCTTGTTCCGGCATGTCGCGACGCTGGAGGATGTGTTCGTGGAATTGACGCGGAGGGATTGATAGAAACAGAGTTGGCCATAGACCGACGCTACAGTTTGCTATGTTCCCACCATCCACTTCACCGCCATGAACAAGATGGACGGTCCCATCAGGCAGCCGAGGCCGGTGTGGAAGGTGGCGACGAGCGCGCCATAGGGGACGAGGCGGCGGTCGGTGGCGGCGAGGCCGGCGGAGACACCGCTGACAGTGCCGGCGAGGCCGCCGAAGACCATGGCGGAGCGCGGGGTTTTCAGGCGCAGGAACTTCGCTGCCATCGGGGTCGCGACCATGACGATGATCGCCTTGACGACCCCGGTGGCAATGCTGAGGGCCATGACATCCGAACTCGCGCCGATGGCCGCGCCGGTGACGGGGCCGACGATGTAGGTGACGGCACCCGCGCCGATGGTGGTCATGCTGACGGCGTCCGTGTAACCGAAGGCGCTTGCGACGCAGGCACCGACGATAAAGGGGAGGATGGTGCCAAGGAGCAGGGCGATGGCTCCGATCCAGCCGGCGCGCTTCGCTTCCGTCACTTGGACCTCGAAGGCGGTGGCGACGATGGCGAAGTCCCGCAACATGTTGCCACCCATGAGGCCGATGCCGCTGAAGAGGGCGAGATCCGCGAGACCCTTCTGTCCGCCAGTCTGTTTTCCCCCGTAATAGGCCAGGCCGAGTCCGATCAAGATGGCGATCGCCGAACCGTGAACGCGCCCGAACGTGAGCTTCCGGGAGATGACGCCGGAGACAAGCATGATGAGGCCGACGACGGCGAAGGCCGTGACGAGGCCATTGTCCTTCGCGGTTTTAAGAATGATTTCCTGAATCGTTTCCCACATATCAGGCTTGCTCCACGTTGCCGGTTGTTTCCGTAGCGGGTGTCTCCGGCTCCATGCGGTTGATGAAGGAAACCACCAGGCCGCACAACACGACCGTTCCCACCGCGGCGATCAAGGCAACGGGCCCCCCCTTGAGCGCGGCGAGGACGTTCTGCTGGGCTGCCATCGCGACGACCACCGGAATGTAAAGGGCGCCCCACAGGTGAACGCCACTTTCGGAAGCCGGTCCCAGCCACTCGCGCTTGTGCAGATACAGGCGGGCGGCGATGAGCAGGATCATCGCGATGCCGACGCCGCCGACATTGGCTTTCACTCCAAGGGCCTTGCCTAACAATTCACCGAGGATGATGCCCGTGAGATGACACGCGGCGAGGAGGGCGGTTCCGTAGATGACCATGCTTGGGGAGGGTTTGGCGCTTGTTCCCATGCGACCTCATGGGGAGATCCCGGAGGCGATGGGTGGTGGGTTTTTGAGAGAGTATTGTATACACGCTCGGTTTGGCCAAGATCCCTATTCAGCCGCCGGAGATTTGACGAGGGAAATTCCCGGGAAAGGAATACGGACGAGCGGACGGCCCGCCGCTAACAATGCAGTAACGGTCATCGATTGAGGGTTTGCGTGGGAAATCCAAGTCCTCCATCCACGCCAGGCTCCGATTGCCACTACAGTGGGATTTCACGGCAGCCTGACGCGGACGCGGTAGAAGCCCGCGCCCGGTGCGGGGGTGTTGTCGGTCAGGGTGACGACTCCATTCGCGCCCAGCGGCCCCTGGGAGGTGACATCCGACCAGGTGCCGGTGGTGAGGTCAGCCCGGCGCTGGAGGGTGTAGATGCGGCCGGAGATGCCCGGGACCTGGACGGTGAAGGCGGTTTCCGAGGGGGTCACCGTGGTCACCTTGAAGTAGTCGGAGGCGGCGTTGATGCCGGTGCCGGCGGTGTATTCGGCGGCGTTGCTGAAGCCGTCACCATCGTTGTCGGCGAGACCGTCGGCGGCGTTCTGATAGTCCAGGCCGAGGGTGCCTTCCGCACCGTCGGGGATGCCGTCGTTGTCGCTGTCGTTGTCCCGGATGTTGAGGATGCCGTCACCGTCGAAATCGACGAAGAGTTCGGAGGCGTCAAGCAGGCCGTCGTTGTCGCTGTCGAGATCCTGGTAGTTCGGCGTGCCGTCGCCATCGGTGTCGGCGTTGGTTTCCGCGCCGTCGCTGTAGCCGTCGCCATCGGAGTCGGCGGCCGGATTGGCGAGGGTGGCGATCTCGAAGGCGGAGAGGCCGCGGTGATAGATGCGAAGGTCATCGATGCGGCCCTTGAAGGTGGGGTCGGCGGCATACTGGCCGTCGCCGATGTAGCTGACGGTGGGATTGAAGGCGGAGGGATCGATATTCATGGTGCCGGTCGCGGCCTCCACGCCGTTCACATAGATCTTGCCGGTGTTGCCGATGAGGGTGACGGCGACGTGGACCCACTCGCCGGTGGCGGGCACGGGGGCGTTGATGTTTTGCTCGGCGCCGCCGTTGACGATGCCGAAGCGCATGGTGTTGTTGCCGGACTTGGGAGTGAGGAACAAATACTGGGTGGTGTTGCCCTTGCCGAAATCCCAGACGCGCTGCCAGTTGCCGCCGCCATCCCATTTGAAGCGGCTGACCACGGTGATGTCCACGGTATTGGCGATGCCCGGAGGCAGGGTGACCGCGTCATCCGCACCATCGAGGATGATGGCCCTGCCGGCGGTAGAGGCTTCATAGACGGGCGTGCCGACGGCGGTGCCGTTGAAAGCGCCGGTGCGGTCGGTGACGTTATTGGTCAGTTCATAGTGGGCGGCCATGCCGGCGCCCGTGACATCGACGCGCAGGGTGGCGGTGGCGACGTTCAGGTCGCTGTCCTTCACCGTGACGGTGAAGGTGTCGGTGCCGATGTCGCCCTCGCCGGGGACGCCCGAAAGCGTGCCGTCGGGCGCGATCTTGAGCCAGGTTTTGGCGAAGGTGAGCGTGGCCGGACCGTCGTCCGGATCATTGACCGAGCCGATGAGAGAACCCATGTAGGCGAGGCCGCGGGTGGCGGAAGGTTTCACCACGGGGTTCGCGGTGAATTGCGGCGGCTGGTTGATGGTTTGCAAATCGGTGATCTCCGCGGGACCCAGGGCCCGGGGATAGACGCGGAAGTCGTCGATGCGGCCGTTGAAGGTGGCGTCATTGTCGAATTGGCTCTCGCCCAGGAAGTTCTTGCGCGGGTTGAAGTCGGAGGGGTTGTTGGTGATGTTGGTGTTGGTGGCGACGTTGGCACCATTCACGTACAACCTGCCGGTGTTGCCGCTGAGGGTGACGGCGACATGGGTCCATTGGCCCACCGTCAGGCCGGGTGCATTGAGCTGTTGTTCGCCGTTGTGGTTGGAGATGGTGAAGCGCAGGTTGCCGCTACTCGAATGCGGGGTGAGCATGAGATACTCGTCGGTGTTGTTGCCGAAGTCGAAGATACGCTGCCAGTCGCCACCCCCGTCCCAGTTGACCCAGGCGGCCACGGTGATGTCCGCGGTGTTCGCCACGTTGTAGGGCGCGGCCACATGGTCGTCCGTGCCATCGAGATCGATGGCCTGGCCGCTGACGCCGGCGCCATACGCGGGCCCGTTGACCGCCTTGGCATGGGCGGTGCCGATGGCGTCGTTGGTATTGCCGTCGAAATTGTAGCGCAGCGTGAGGTTTTCCACGACCGGAGCGACGAAGCGGGCGGGAAGGACGATGCGGTCCTTCCCCGGACCCTGCCAGGCGACGGTGAGGTGGTTGCCGAAGCCGCCCTGTTTCATGCGGGCCTCGAAGAAATAAGCCTGGCCGGCGACCATGGCGATGTTGCCGGTGGCCTGGCTGGCATTGGCCGTGAAGTTCTGATAGCCCGTGAATGGCGTGATCGACGCTTTCAGCACGGCATTGGCCGGAGTGGCATCCGGGCTGATGAAAAGGTGGGACTGGTCGTCCCCGGAGATCCAGAACTGGTGGTTGCCAGTGTAGGGAGCGATGAAGAGTCCCCGCATGACGGTGCCGTAGTTGTTCTTCGAGTTCGAGTAGCCCAGCCAATCCGCCTGGTCGCGGTTGAAGACGTCATCCGGGAAGTTCGGATAGTTCGGGGAGGCATAAAGGTCAGCGAGGTTGCCGCCACCGATGGTGTAATAGAATAACTGCTTGATGAAACCCACGGGTTGGCTGGCCGGGTTGGCGAGCACCGTGATGGTGGCCGTGGTGGAGAGGTTGAGGGCCGGAGTCCCGCTGTCCGTCACGCGGATGGAAAGGGTGACGACCGTTCCCGCGGCGAGCGTGTTCTGGCGGGCGGTGCGGACGACGCCCTTGTTGTCCACGGTGAAGAACGGCGTGCCGCCGCCGGGATCGCCGGAGAGAATCGTGTAGGTGAACTTGTTGTAAAGGTCGGGATCGGTGGCGACGATGCTGCCGAGGGCCGCGCCCGCGGAGGTGCGGGTGAGCATGTCCGCGGTGAAGGAGGAAACGAACACGGGCGGCTCGTTCACGTCCGTGACCACGACGAAGACGGTGCGGACCTCGGTGGTGGTGCTGCTGGAGATCTGCACGTGCAGCGGATATTCCGGAGGCAGGCGCCAGTTCGCGGCGAGG
>CAXTTX010000444.1:0-4716 GCA_964247045.1 uncultured Verrucomicrobiales bacterium
GGCGGAGTCCTGATCCCGTAGCATGGAAGAACCGCCGCCATCATTGGGAATGGTACTTTGCTGGATTTCCTTGTTCGTCGGGAGAGTCATCGCGTCTGGAATTCGCTTTTCCGGGCTAGGGTACGAGCGCGCGGACTGAAAAATGGACACTGCTTTTATCGCATTCCCCCCCGATCCGCCACGATTTAAATCGGAACAAAACGACTCGCCGGGCCACGAAGGGCAGTTTGCCAACTGGATGACCAAACTTGGCTCCAGTTACTTTCCGTTGCCACACACTCCTCAACATCTTCCGTCTCCGCGTGCCATGCCGTCGCGGAGCTTTCTACCCATGCCTGGAGTTTGATTCCATGAAATATTCAATTTCTTGATGCCTTGATATTCTTTCTGAGTATCAAAAAACCAGCCTGCCGAAAGGAATCTTCGCGAAGAAGACTGACAATCCGACAGACTGGCTTTTTTGATGGGGCCTAAGTCCCCTGTTTTCTCCCCCCGGAGAACATCATGTAAATTGCATTGAGCGTGCCAAAATCGGCCATACAATATTAAGTCACTCTCTTTCAGCGAATTAAAATATTTAGCTTGGTTAAACTATCGATATCTCCGCCCCAATATCCTGCAATCCCTGCAAATTGTTCCGACTATTTTGCAGAGATTGCAGACATCTTTACAATGATTGCCATTCATTTAGCGCAACTCGCTCCATCTTTGCGAATCATACCTCGCCTCACAATACCTCGCGAGACAACGCGGATCCGGTCGAGAAACCAATGGCTGAGAGATCCGGGATAAGGTGCGGACAAAAGCCGTGGCGAAGGCATTCTGGTCAAAGTGCCGGGAGCCCCCCACGGCGACCGAGCCTTGGTGAAGGAGACCGCGCTTGGTCCGCCGCTGGCCGGCCCCGGCGATTTTTTGCCCGGCTGGCCCGACCAAATCGTGGTTCACGGGATTTTCGAAACAGAGGGAGGCCCCTGTCTGGCTCCCGCCGGTCGCCAACCGGGCGGAGATGCCGGCTCCGGGCAGGACCGCGGCCAAGGCGGAATGGATGGCGTGGTAGCTGCCGTCCCCTTTCATGCCTGCGATGGAAGTTCCGCGGGGGGCAACCAGGGTGTAGGTCCAATCGTCGCGATGATCGACCATGCCACCCCCGGTCCAGCGGCGGACCAGGCCCAAACCCGGGAAGAGCGCGCGGGCCTCGGCGATTTTACCGAAGTAGCCGATGCTCGCCCAGTCGCCAGCCCAGCGATAGACGCGGACGACCGGAAGGTCTGAAGTTTCCAAAAGCCATTCGTCCACGGCCATGTTTTCCGGCCCCGGGCGCGGGGTTCCGTCCAGCCACAGCAGCACTTCGTCGAACAACATCCGCGGGCAGTCTCCGGTGCGGCGGGGAATCTGAAAACGCAAAATTTCCACGCCTTGCATTCCGCCGCGGCATGGGCAAGTTCGCGTCATGCCCTTCGTGCCCAAGCCAAACAGTGCCCTACTGATCGTGGGCCACGGCTCGACGGAGAATCCGGACTCCTCGACGCCGTATTTCGAGCATGCGGAGGAGATCCGCCGCCGGGGTGTTTTCGCGGAGGTACACTGCTGTTTCTGGAAGGAGGAACCCTCGATGCGGGAGGCGTCCTACCTGATCGACTCGGACGAGGTTTACGTGGTGCCGGACTTCATCAGCGAAGGTTATTTCACCCAGGATGTGATTCCGCGGGAGTTGCGGCTGACCGGCCCGACCACGCAGGTGCGTGGAAAGACCTATCATTACTGCCTGCCGGTGGGGGTCCACCGCTCGATGACGGCGTTGATCCTGAAACGGGCCCAGGAGGTCGCGCCGGGCATCGATCCCGCCGAGACCACGCTGATCATCACGGGGCACGGCACGGGTTTGAACCAGAACTCGACGAAGGCGATCCGGGACCAGGTGGAATTGATCGCCGCCTCGGGAGCCGGATACGCGGCCGTGCTGGATGCCTTCATGGAGGAAGCGCCTTTGATCGCGGAGTGGGACCAGATGGCCAAGACGCCGAACGTGGTGGTCGTGCCGTTTTTCATCTCCGACGGACTGCACTCCTATCAGGACATCCCGGTGCTGCTGGGAATGGAGAAGGAAGTGGGACCGGCGGCGAGCCAGCGGGAAATCTTCCGCCACAATCCGCACCCCCTGCGGGGGAAGACGCTCTATTACACCTCGGCGATCGGCACGGAGCGATTGCTGGCCGATGTGATCCTCGACCAGATCGCGGACTTCGACCGGGACCACAAAGCGAATTGATCCAGATGGCAATTGCAGACGAACTTGAGAAATTGATCCGGAGTGGAGTTCACCAAGTAGGAGAACTGGAGATCCGGACGAATGTCGGGGGTTTTGCCTGGGTCTTGAGCCATCTGGATGACGCTTCGCTTGCGGGGGAGGAAGGCTTCGGAGGGCTGGAGGTTCACAGCGGCCCAAGCAGCGCGCGGGACCTGAGCACGCATGCGGAGGATGGAAGCTACCGTTTTGCCAAGGGACAGACCAACCTGAGACGTGGCTGGGTGATGACGCTGGTGGACGTGGAAGAGTTGCGGCAGGCGCTGGACCAGTTTTACCCGGCGGCGGCGGGGCTTTATCTGGCGGAGAGGGCCGGAGCGCTGGAGACGGAGAATCTGCGGGACAAGCTGAACCGGCAGACCGGGATGTACCGGTTCGCGCGGAACATCAGCGATGCGGGAGCACAACGATTGGTGAGGGAGGTCTGCGGGCCTGCCCATCAATGTGCGAGGAAGATCCTTTGGAAGATCGATGAAGAGACGCCGTTGGCGGATAGCGAGGCGAGCCGCTACAACGGGATACCGGGTGGAGTGGGTGAAGCGGAGGCAATTCCCCTGCTCTGCCGGGAGGCGTGCAATCACTTCGTGGCGGAATGCAGGAGGGTGTCGAAGGAGGAGGCCGGGGGGAGGTGAGGGATAATCGTCAGGCAGAGGGCAACCGAACCTGTTGAAGAGTCGGGAGACCGGGCCGGTCTGCCCTACCGTTGTTCAAAAGAGGGGGACGGGACGTTTGACGGCTGCACTGGGTTTCTCCTTCGCCCTCCATCTTCGCTGATACCCCTTCCAAAGTTATTCATCAACCGGCGGCGAAGTGCCCCCGAAAGGCACCGCCGCCGCCGGTTGTGAATAACTTGGCCGCCGGACCGGAAATCCCGGTGGCCATCCCTTTGCCGCCCGTGCTATCCTCGGACGGCAGCAACGCCCCGGACGGGACACGGTCCATCTCCGCTCAGCCCGCGAGGCTCCAGCGAAGAACACCGGCCCGTCCGCGGGTCCATGCCAAAAGGTCTGAGAGGACATCAGCTCACGAAGCTCCCGTATCAGCTCGACCCGGCAAGGGACCCACGCCGCGCCTGCCCCGAAAACCGAACCGCACCGAGACCATGCAGGCCGCCCACCAAACCCTCAGCCACTTCGCCGGCTTCGATTGGGCGAAGGATCACCACGATGCCATCATCGTCGACCGCGACGGCAAGATCGTTGCCGACTTCCGTTTCGACCACAGCGCCGCCGGCTGGCGGTTGTGGGCCGAAACCATCCGCCAATGGCCCGCCCTCGGCGTCGCCGTGGAGACGACCTGCGGCCACGCCGTGGATCAGTTGTTAGACAGCGGCGTCGCGCTCTACC
This sequence comes from uncultured Verrucomicrobiales bacterium, assembly GCA_964247045.1. Taxonomy (GTDB): domain Bacteria; phylum Verrucomicrobiota; class Verrucomicrobiia; order Verrucomicrobiales; family Akkermansiaceae; genus Luteolibacter. The sequence continues at coordinate 3,652 of CAXTTX010000444.1, forward strand.
CGGTCCATCCGATGTGCGCCAGGCGCTACCGCGAGCGCAAGACCAGCGCCGGCAACAAGACCGACCGCCTCGATGCCTGGGCCCTGGCCGACGCCCTGCGCACCGACGGCCACGCCTGGCGCCAACTGGGGCCGCAGGACCCGTTGGCCGCGGAACTGCGGCTGCTGTGCCGCGACGAGGTCGCGCTCATCGAAGAGCGCACCGCGCTGGTCAACCAGCTCCAGCAGGCCTTGCTCGAGTATTACCCGACGGCCCTGGAAGCCTTCGACGACTGGACCCGTCCCACGGCCTGGGCCTTTGTCGAGGCCTTCCCGGATGCGGCGGCCCTGCTCAAGGCCGGCAAGCGCAAGTGGGACAAGTTCCTGCATGCCCGCCACCTGTTCCGCCCGCAGACCTATGAGCATCGCATCGCCGCCTTCGGCAAGGCCGGCGAATGGAAGATCCCCGTGCATGTCGTGGAGGCCAAGCGCCGCCTCGCGCTGGCCCGCTGCCGCCAGTTGCGTGCTTGAGGCCCAGATCGCCGAATACCGGGCACGGATCGAAGAGCTCTTCGCCCGCCATCCGGACAGCGGCACCTTCGGCTCGCTGCCCGGGGCCGGGCCCAAACTCGCGCCACGGCTGCTCTCCGAGATTGGCAGCGACCGCGACCTCTTTCCTGACGCGCAAAGCCTGCAGCGCCTGGCCGGCACCGCCCCGGCCAGCCATGAGTCCGGACAGATCCGCAAGGTCAACTTCCGGCGCGCCTGCAACAAGCACCTGCGCCAGGCAGTGCATCACTTCGCCGACAAGAGCCGGGCGCAATGCACGTGGGCCGCGGTCTACTACGCCGCCTTGCGCCAACGGGGCAAGAGCCACGCCTGCGCGCTGCGCTGCCTGGGCCAGCGCTGGCTGAAGATCGTCTGGAAAATGTGGCAGACCGGCACGCCCTACGATGGCGAAAGACACCTGCGCAACCAACTCGCCCACGGCTCGTGGGTGATGTCCATGATCCCAAAACCCGCCGCATCGCCATGAAGAAAAAAGCCGCGAAAAAGTCCTTTGAAACCGAGAGGACATCTTCGCTCC
>CAXTTX010000445.1:0-4714 GCA_964247045.1 uncultured Verrucomicrobiales bacterium
CCAGGCGCTGGCTGGTCGAAAGCGATTGGCCCTGGCCGCTGTCCGTATAGTAGAGCGCCCCGTCCGGCCCCGGCGTGAAGCTCACGATGTCGTGGTCGGTATAGCCGGTGTAGAACGCGTTGCCGGCGTCCGCGGCGATCGGCGTGAGCGTGTCGAGGTTCGCCCCGGTCAGGCTCCAGCGCCGCACGCCCTTGTTGGATCCTTGGTAACTGGCATTGTAAACCACCGGCACGCCATCCGGCGCGAAGGGCCCGCTGCGGATGATCGCGATCCCGGTTTTGGACGGAGCGGAGGTGTTGAGAATCTTCCTTTTGCCGTCGCCGGAGTTCGTGGTGAAGGCGTTGTCCCAGCCGCCATCTGCCCCCTTGACGATCCGGGCGATCCGGTCGGTGCCATCGCCGTTTTCGGAAATGTACATCACGTCGGCAATCGGCGCCGCGGGATCAAAGACGAAACGGTAGGGATTCCGGTAGCGGTAGGACCAGATGCGGGATTGCACCGAGTTCACGTCACCGTTGTAGAACGGGTTTCCCGGCAGGCCCTTGCCATCGGAGGCGCTGATCTTGAGAATCTTCCCGTTGTAAAGGGCCAGGTTGGTAACCAGGCTGCGGTCGCCATCGTCACCGAGCACGATGTAGAGGTTGTTGGGATCGTTGGGATGGAACGCGATGTCGCCCGCCTTGTGTACCGTGTTGGTGTTCGGAAAGCCGCTTGCCAGCAACAATTCCGAGCCCGGGATCACCGCGTTGAAAGTGGCATTGGCGGTAAGACGCATGACGCGCTGGTCGGTCGCCGTGGCGAACAGCACGTAAAGATAGCGGTTGTTCAGGAAATCCGGGTCGAGGGTCATCCCCGTCATCCCACGCTCGCCGTCCGTGTTCACCTGGGAAGAAAGGTTGGCGAAGACCGCCGGACTTTTGAACATACCTTGCGCCACCGGTCCCTTGGCCACGCCCGGGCCGGAGTACTGCACGGTGAGGACCTGTCCGCCGCCCCGCTCGAAGTATTCCACGCGGATGTTGTGGGTGCCGGCGGTAAGCGTCACGTTGCCGGACATTTCTCCCGCACCGTGCGTGCCGTCGTAGTTCACGACAAGGGCGTTGTCGATATACAGGCGGCTGCCGTCGTCCGAGGAAAGATAGAACGTGTATTGCCCGGCGGTGGCGATGTTGATGGTGCCGATATAGCGGAAGGCGAAATCATCGTCACGCGTGCGTGGGTCCCGCGTGAAGCTGTCGACCACGCCGCTCTTCGTCGGAATCAACAGGGAGAAATTCGGAATCGCGCTGAGTTGCCCGGTCTCATAGTAATCGTAGTTGTAGGTGGACGGTCCCCCGGCGTTCGGCTCGAAGACAAGGACGCGCCCCTGCTTTTCGGTGACCCACAGGCGTCCCGCTCCATCGAAGCGCATGGAGATCATGCCATTGCCCTGATAGACCGTTTCGTCCACGAAGCCGGGGACGGTGAAGGTGGGGGCGGCCGGAGACGGCTGGACGAGCGCCTGGGCAATCGCCGCGATTACCGCGAGGAGAACGGGAGAACGGAATTTCATCGGGAGTCAGGATTTCTTGGAGAGTGTGAAATAGTCGAAGTTCATGCCGGAATTCTTGCTCTCGATCTTCACGGTCATGACGTGGCTTCCGGCCGGGAGCTTGACCTCACCGAGATTGGAGAGGGTTTCCCAGACGTGATAGACCTCCACTTCCGGCTGGAACCCCGCGGTGGTCGGGATCTCCACCGGGCCGATGCTGCCGTCGCCGGGTGAGAAAGAGATGGAAATTTTCGCGCCCTTGCTGCCGGCCGCGAACTTGCCCCCGAAAACGTAAGTTCCCGCTTCCGAAACCTGAACCGTGTATTTCAGCCACTGCCCGCCTTGGGTCCACCCGACATAAGCCTGCTCCGGAGCCTCAGCCTTGCCGTCCGTGGAAACGTGGCCGTTCCCATATTTCGCCAACCCGATGGAATCCGGCGTCGTCCGGATCTTCGACTGCACGATCTTCCCGTTATAGTGGAACGAGACGTCATTCTTCGCCTCCGGAGAAATATCATACTGTTCCGCCTCGATTTTCCCCGGTACCACATGGGGTTTACCGCCATACGGCTCCCCGACGTAGGAGGCCGTTTGCGCATGGGCGGGCCCGGCACAGGAAAAACAAATCAGCAACAATTGGCGGAAGGGCTTTTCAGATTTCACGATCGGACGGAACAATTGACCTTCCTACGAAAGCGTCAAATAAATTGATGCAAAAATATGCAATTAATTTTCTCCGTCCTGCCTTTCCGACATGGTTTCCATGATTCATTTTGCAAATCCCGCAGTGCAGGACTCCCCGAATCCCGGAGCTGAAACCGCCGGAACTCCCGTGGTTTCAACGGGTAAATCGCAAGCCGGATAGCCCGGAGGAATACGCCGAAGGACCGCACAAGCTCCAGACGGCCTGATCCATCGCTGCCGCGGATGCCGCTTCCCGCTATTCGCTCAGGCTGAGCATGTCGGAAAGCCTGACCCACACAAGAGGCAGCTTTTCTTGCACCAGCTTGCGGCTGCCGATCGGCAGCAGCTCGGGATTCATCGGGACGTTGATCGTATCCTCCGCCTCGTGGTTTCCAGGCAGGCGGGAGTATTTGTATTTCGGGTCGAGCCCTCCATCCGCGGAGAGTTTTGTGACCGGCGAATCCGGATTGGGCACGGACATGAAAAATTCGTTCCGGAGAAGGATGCAGCGTTCCCCTTCCTTCAGGCGCAGCCGCTCCCGCGCAAGCTCGCGGAAGAGCTCTGCGGCGGTGAGACGGGCTGGGTCGACAAAGTTCAACTTGGGAGCCAGTGCCGCCGCGTATCCGGGTTCCTGGCGGAGCTTTTCGAAGGCATCCGAAATCTGGTTGGAAACGAGGGGGTAGTGGGTGCAGCCAAGGACCACGGTGCCTAGTGGCCTGCCATCACCTCTCTTGCGGACCGTGTCCAGAAGCATGCGGGCCTCGCTCATGGCTTCCTGCGGGATGGTGCTCTTGAAGGCCGGATCGCCCTCGATGACTCCCGCGAAGTTCACGCCGCCCTGCTGGACGATGGGCGGAACCGATCTCCCAGCCAGGCCCAAGGCGCCGGTGATCATCTTGGGATAGGCCTCGCTGGCACAGGTGCCCGCGGTGGCCATCACGCCGATGACCTCGTCGCCGTCCGTCGTGGATTCCCTCACGCCGCGAGCGCCCGCTTCCACGACGCCCACGACGATGAGCTTGATTCCCCAGCTCGCCAGGGCGGCGCGCACGTCGTCCAGGCCATAAGCCGTCGCCGTGTTGCAGGCGATGACGACGGCTTTCACCGGCGGTTTGTTGGTCCGTGGCCGGGTGCCGTCGTGAAACCTCTTGCCGAGCAGGAAGGTGACATCCTTGAGGACCAGTTCGCGGAGGTAGTCGGTGCGGCCGGATTTCGGATAGTTCCCGTAGGGCATGTTCGCCTGGTCGCCGAAGTAGATGAACTTCTCGTTCGCGAAATCGGGCACGCCGTCCGCGCCGGGCTGGAGGGTCTTGTTGTTGAAATCGTCCAGGCCGAAAATCGCTTCCAGCACCGTCAGTCCGCCGATGCCGGAATCGAAAACCCCGATGGGCAGGCTGCGTGTGTCGCTGTCGTAGACAATCTTGTCGAAAGTATGGGGGGCGTCACCCGCCGGATGCTGGTTCTCGTAATCGACGAAATTCTGGATCACCGAGTCACCGGCAACCAAGCGTCCGGCCAAAAGAATCAACAGCAATCCATATTTCACGGGCCTTAGCTCACGCGGAAAGGCCCGGTGGTGTCAACGGGTTAGTCGGTCAAAATCGCGTGGATCCGATGATTCCGCCCCTCCATCACCACTGCTCATGAAACGGGCTCATTGTGGTGGTGCCGATTGACGCCCCGGAGCGATACATCGCGTTGGTGGCAATCATCCACGCCCCCGCGATCAGTTTCCGCCATTGATACGGACAAATTGTCCTGGAGCGCCCTGAGTGGCTTCGAGGAAAAGATCGGACCGGAAGCCATCGCCTTTGAAATGGAGGTTGGGTGTGGCCGGGAAAGTGGCGGGAAGATTCCGCAGGTCGAAGACTGTTGTCCAGTGGAGGAGATCCGCTGATGTCTCCAGCGCGGCCGGGTTATCCAACGGGCCTCCGGGCAACTGCACCTGAAAGCCGCGTCTGCCGTCGGAATCGGTCGCGCAGGAGACCTCGCGTGTCCATGGCTGTGACGCGGGCAGGCCGCGCCGGGAGAGGTTGATGAACCTGCGGACCCAGCTGCCCATGGTGTAACTCTGCTGCGTCGCCAGATAGATATCGCCGGGCTTGTTGACGGCCAGCCGGACTTGTTCGTGATAAGGATGGGCCTTGTCCGGAGGCAAGAGGACCTCCATGCGCCAGAAATTGTTGACCTTTTCCGCGTAGCAGAGGCCTTGCTGGGTGTCGCCATGGTAGAACTTGGCGATGAAGGCGGCGACAGGCCCGCTGCGGGTCATGACCAGCGAGGGCTTGCTGATGTCGAAGGTATCGCACCGGCCGAGGGATTGCACGGAGTAGCTGCCATCCTTTCCGGACAGGGCCCACATCCTTTCGTTCAATGAGAACAGGCCGTGGATGGTGCCATCTCCCGCAACCACGATGCAGCACATCTTGGCATAAACCAGCGGATAGACACAGGTCCAGGTGCCGCCGGACTCCCTTTTGAACAAGCCGTCCGAGCACA
>CAXTTX010000446.1:0-4704 GCA_964247045.1 uncultured Verrucomicrobiales bacterium
CCTCCATCCCTCACCGACAAATCATCGGGACTTGTGTATAAAGATCAGCACTGAAATGGTGGGCTATTTTCGGATATGAAGGGGAGATCGCAAGTTTATGACGGTGCTGGAACACTTCGCGCCAGGGAGCGCGCCACGGAACGCACCTATTTTCCCACTGGATCGACCTTCTTCGGCCTTGGAAAATTTTCTGCAATTCCCAATCGCGGAGGGGGGCGAGTTTGATTAGAAGGGTGGCAACCTGATGAAGATCACGAGGACCTGCTGCCAAGGTTGCGGAGCCGATTTGCGGATCGATGAGTCGATCCGGTTCGCGACTTGCAATTACTGCGGGGCGAACCTGGAGATCATCCACGACGAGACGACGACCCATTCCAAGCTGCTGGAGGAAATGGGGTGGAAGACGGACAAGATCGCCCGCAAGGTGGATGTGCTGGAATTGGAAAGCGACCTGGGGCAGATGGACCGCGCTTGGGAAGAATATCGCGAGAAGGTTTCCACGCGTGACGAACAAGGCCGGCTGATCGAGCCGGAGAAGAGCGTGGCTATGTTCAGCGCGCTTGTTGCCGTGCTTGCGGGGGTAGGGTTCGTCATCTGGAGTTTCGTGGAGTCAAATCTCCTCATCGCGCTGCCGGGCCTAGTCTCCATTCCAATGGGGTGGCTGGGGATCAAGCAGGCGCGGCGCAAGGCGGAGGATTACCGGGTGCAGCGATACCGTTACCAGACCGCGAGGAAGAGCCTGCTGCACAGGCTGGAAAGCAAGCGCCAGTCATGATACCCGATTCACGCATGAAGATCACGAAAGTCTGTTGCCAAGGCTGCGGTGCCGACCTCGAGGTGGATGAAACCATCCGCTTCGTGACGTGCAATTACTGCGGCGTGAGGCTGGAGGTGGTGCATGACGCGACGGTCACGCACACGCGGCAGCTCGACAAGATCGAGAAGAACACGGACCGGATGGCGAACAACCTGAAGGTGATCGAGTTGCAGAACGATCTGGAACGGCTGGACCGGGAGTGGGATAGCGAGCGGAGCGGGATGATGACGCGGGACAAGCGGGGCAATGTTTCGGAGCCGTCCTCCGGCGGGGCGATCATCGCGGGATGCTTCGCGATTGTCTTCGGGCTGATATGGACGATTTTTGCTTCGTCGATCGGAGCGCCCGGGGTGTTTCCGCTGTTCGGGCTGGTATTCGTGGGCTTCGCGATTTTCGGAATGATCCGGGGCACGGCAAGCGCGAGCAGCTACCGTTCCCGGCAGGAGGAGTATGACAGCCAGAGGCGGGGGTTGATCGCGCGGCTGGAGCAGGAGCGGGACAGGCCGTGAGGTTGAATCCGGGATTTTTTAACCACGAAATACCCGGAGTGCGCGGAACACACGGAAGCGAAGAAGGACCTTGAGGCGCGGGAGTCAGGGCGTGGCCGTCCCGGAAAGTATCGATGGGAATGGGTCGCGGGGAACGGATAGCAGGCAACAAGTTTTACCCGCGACAACGACTGGATATTTTCCTCAAACGTTGAAGCGGAATTCAACGACGTCGCCATCCTTGACGACGTATTCCTTGCCCTCGATGCGGACCTTTCCGGCGGTCTTGGCAGCGGCCTTGGTGCCGGCGGCGACGAGGTCGTCGTAGTGGACGATTTCCGCGGCGATGAAGCCACGCTCGAAGTCGGAGTGGATAACGCCGGCGGCGGCGGGTGCCTTGTCGCCGGCGATGATGGTCCAGGCGCGGGTTTCCTGCACGCCGGTGGTGAGATAGGTGCGCAAGCCAAGAAGGTGATAGACGCCGCGGATGAGGGCGGAGACACCGGAATCGGTGACGCCCATGTCGGCGAGGAATTCATTCGCCTCCTCCACGGGCATTTCGCTGAGTTCCTCCTCGATGCGGGCGGAGATGACGACGGCTTCGGAGCCGCTGTGTTCCGCGGCGAACTTGCGGACGCGGGCGACCTGTGGATGGGAGTCGGGATTCTCCGTGGCACCGGCGAGTTCGTCCTCGGCGACGTTGCAGGCGTAGATGGTTTTCTTGGAGGAAAGCAGGAAGAAGCCTTTGACGATCTCCAGATCGTCCTCGCTGAACTCGATGGTGAGGGCGGGCTTGCCCTGGTCCAGGTGCGGCATGATGACGTCGATGAGTTCGACTTCCTTCTTCGACTCCTTGTCGCCGCCCTTGGCTTTCTTCTCGCGGGAGTGGCGGCGCTTTTCGAGCGAGGACATGTCGGCGAGGATCAGCTCGGAATTGATGATCTCGATGTCGCGGATGGGATCGACGGTGCCGAGCTCGTGGATGATGTCGTCGTTTTCAAAGCAGCGGACGACCTGGACGATGGCATCGGTCTCGCGGATATTGGCGAGGAACTGGTTGCCGAGGCCGGCACCTTCCGAGGCACCTTTGACGAGGCCGGCGATATCGACGAACTCGATGGCGGTGTGGATCAGCTTGTGGGAGCCGGAGATTTTCGAAAGGACTTCCAAGCGGGAATCCGGCACGGAGACGATGCCGATGTTCGGATCGATGGTGCAAAACGGGTAGTTCGCCGCCTCCGCCTTGCGGGTGCGGGTCACGGCGTTGAAGAGTGTCGATTTCCCGACGTTGGGCAGTCCTACGATTCCGGCCTTGAGCATTGCGGCGGGAGGGTGCGGGAGAGGCGGGCGGGAGGACGAGGAAATTTTTCCTTCTGGGGACTGGGCGCGGTGAAATAGACACCGCAATGCCCTTAAGGTAGGCATATTCCGCATGACTCCGCCCCTCCGAGGGTCCCGGGCCGGGCCCGTTGAGACGGAATGGGATTTTCGCGCGGAGGCGTGGGGTGTGGATGAAGCGAAACGCAAAGGCCGCGGAGGTCGCGTAGGGAAGAGCGCGGAGGAAGAGAAAAAGTAGGAAATGAGACAGGCCCCAAGGCAAGAGGCTGGTGGAAATAGGTGGTGGGAAATTTGCCCGTGCTTTCCAATCGCGGCCAGCCGGCCTTTTTGATAGAAATCCACCCGAGAAACGATGGGAATGTTCAAACGGATCAACCCGGACCGGAGCAATCCGGGCAAGGCAAAGGAACTCAAGGGAGGGTGCCTGTCGCTCTTCGGCCTGCCATTCCTGTTGGGAGGGCTTTTCATTGTCTGGCTGTATTTCAGCGGCTACGCGGACTGGTGGCGGGCGAGGAGCTGGGAGGAGGTGCCGTGCTGGATCGAGGCGACGGAGTTGAAGGAAAGCCATGGGGACGATTCCACCTCTTACCGGGCGACCGCGAGCTACCGGTATGAATACGGCGGGCGGGAATATCGCGGTGACCGGGTGGGCTTTGGCACGGGCTCCGACAACATCGGTGATTTCCAGAAAAGGTCGCACCGCGAGTTGTCGTATTACGCGCAGGGGAAAGGGTTGCGACAGGCGGAGCGAAAACCTTTCCGCTGTTTCGTGAATCCCGCGAAGCCCGAGGAGTCGGTGATCTACCGGACACTGCGGTGGCAGATGCAATTGTTCATGACGTTGTTCGCGCTGACCTTTCCGGCGATCGGTGCCGTCCTCGTCATCGCGGGGATGATCGCGAGCCGGGAGATCAAGCGCGAGGATGCGCTGAGGTTGGCGAATCCCGATGCACCCTGGAGATGGAAGACCGCCTGGAGCGGCACGGCGATTCCGGAAGCGAACCAGAAATGGAAAGCCGTCCTGCTCGCCTACACCCTGTGGGCCGCCATCGTGATTGTGCCGCTGGTGCTGGCAACCAGCGCGGGAGATGCGCTCCAGACCGACAAGTGGGCGTGGCTGGTGTTCATCCCGGCGGCGTTGTGGCTCTTGCCAGCGTGGTTCTCCCTGAGGCGCTGGCGGCAGATGCGGATGATCGGCGAGGCGAGATTTGAACCCGTGGAAATGCCGGCAAGAACAGGAGGCATGCTAGCTGGAAATTTTCTGCTAGAGAGGCCACTGCCCCTGCGGCTGGACGCAAGGGCGGAGATTTGTTGTGAACGGAAAACCACCCGCGCCACCTCGGACGGGAATTCCACGACGACGGAGAAGACCTGGCAACAGCATGTCGATATCCCGCAGGACCGGATCACGCGCGATCTTTCCGGATTCCGGTTGCCGGTTTCCTTCGATCTCCCGGGGGATGCCCCCCCCTATGGCGACACGGAAGACTCGGCGGTGAAACATGAGTGGAAGCTGAGGCTGACGGTGCCGGGCACCCCCATTTCCGCGGAGTTTGAAATACCGGTGTTCAAGGGGGATGGGATCTCCGGAAGGGCGGGGGCGGGCAACGCGCCCTCCATCCTGGAGACCGCGGAGGAGGAACTGCCGATGGCGCTGGCGGCGCGGCGCATCGAGGCGACCTTTGACGCGAACGGGCTCCCCTCTTCGCTGATTTGTCCGGCGGGCCGGCATCGTTCGTTGATCGTGTTCCTGATCGTCTTCAACCTGGTCTGGACCGGCATCGCGGTGTTGATCTTCGTGAAGAACGCGCCGCTCGTTTTCAAGATCGTGTGGCCGGTGACCTCCCTGCTGATCTGGTATGCGGTGCTCTGGAGCCTGCTGCACCGGCGCGAGGCAATCTTTGGGGCGGATGCCATCGAGGTGACGAACCGCTTCGGGCCATTCGTGCGGAAAACGGTTGTCGCGAAAAACGCCATCAGCAGCTTCAGCCACGATTCAAACATGACCTCGAGCAACCAGAGTTTTTACCGGGTTTTCGCCACGGAGGCCTCCGGCAAAAA
>CAXTTX010000447.1:0-504 GCA_964247045.1 uncultured Verrucomicrobiales bacterium
CGCGCGCGTAGTTTTCATTCGGGTGCAAGCCCGTCTGGCTGTTGCCCGCGGCGTTCCCCCGCATGTCCAGATAGACGCCCATCGCCGAACTCAGCGTGACTTGCTTCAAGATGTCGCGGAAGTTTCCGAAGCTGTGATCCAGCAGCGTGTCGTAATAGTCAGCCAGCGTCCTTCCGTTGTTGTTCAGCGCGCCCGTGTCGGAAACCACCAGGATCTCGCTCAGCGCGAAGGCGGCCCGCTGGCGCAGTTGGTCCGGTGCTGTCACCGAGTTCCTCCACCACGAGTTGAAGAACAGCGGGCTGCCATACGTGTTTTGCGGATCGCTGCTCAGGTTCGCCAGGATGTAGGGAATATTCCGCGTGGACGGCGTGGTGAACTGCGTCTCGATCCACGCCCGGTAGCCGTTCGCTTTCACTTCCGCCATGTCCGTCGGACTCGGTCCGAAAGTCGCTTGCGTGAGAAAGCGCGAATTCGCCGCCTCGCTGGAAGCATGGAGATCCGGCC
>CAXTTX010000447.1:514-4702 GCA_964247045.1 uncultured Verrucomicrobiales bacterium
GCCGGATACGCGGGAACGGGCGGCCGGGTTTGCGATCCCGCCGTCTTGCCAAACGTCCCGGCAATTTCCCCCGTCGGATGATTCACCGTTGCGATCTCCAGCCGCACCTCGCCATCGTTCAAATCCGTGAGGTCATCGCTTTGCAAGGTCCAGCTATAGCCTCCATCGGAGGTTCTCAGCCCCGGGTAATTCTTGTCCTGCGCATCGATGTCGAAGATCACCTCGTCATCGCTGTTATAAATTCTGCGCGAAATCGCGCCGGACGTCAGCCCGCCGTAGTTGAGCTGGAGCACCGCGCTCGTCCCGTTCACCCGCAGGAAAGCGCCACCCGTCGCGGTGATGTTGTCCAGCCCCTCGGCACCTTGCAGATTGGTGACATAGAGCGTTCCCGGCACCGTCGTGGTCTGCGGATTGTCCCAGGGCGAGAGCACCGTCGTGGGAATCACACCACCGGCCGCAGGCGGGGCAGGGGGGCTTCCATTGGCAAGCGGATTCGCCGTCACCCCCGTGGGATCCAGAAACCATCCCACCGACAGGTTGTTCCCCGCGCCGCTGTTGCCCGTGTTGTGAAGCGCCTCGAGGTAGTATCTCTTCCCCGCCACCAGCGAAAGCCATTGCGACTTCTGCCTGCCTTGGCTGTTCCAGGTTCTCACGCCGCTTCCCGCCGGTCCGCTCACCTTGGCGCGGAGCACCTTGTTCACCGCCTCGCCATTGTTGGAAATCCACAGTTCCCCCTCATTGCTTGCCGCGATCCAGAAATAGTAGTTCCCCGTCACCGGCGCCACGAAATAGCCGCGCAACCTCTCGCCCGTGTTCGCGCCGTAGGTCGTCGCGTTGTCTTCCACCGTGGCGACGGTATTCGTCACATGGGGAACCCCGCTCCACGGCACATCCGCCAATCCCGGCCCGCTTGTTCCGCTCGTCCACAGTTCGCGCGTCAGCGCATTGCCCGTGCCGATCACCTCCAGCGTCATCACCGCGCTCCCACTTCCGCTCGCGTTCGTCGTCGTCACCGTGAACTGATAGATCCCCGCCCCCGGCGGGATGCCGCTCAGCACGCCGTTCGAATAGCTCAGCCAGCCCGGCAGGCCGCTCACCGCGATCGTCCCGCCGTTGCTCGTCGTCACCGGAATGCTGATCGAAGGATCCATCCCCAGCACCACCACCGGATTCACCGGACTCGTGATCGTCGGTTCTCCCGCCGGCGCATTGCCGCCGGACGCCACCGTGCCGCTGATCGTAGGGAACAACCGGTTCGTCGGAATGATCTGCTTCGCCTGGTCCTCGCTGTACCACCACAGATGCGCCTCGGACGAACCCGTCGTCTCGTAGTGCTCCAGCTTGATGTCATACAAAACCCCGCCTTCCAGATCGATGGCCGCCGTCTGGTCCGTGCCGCTGAAGCCGCTCCACCGGTCGAGGATCAACTGGTTGTTCACCCACAGCTTCGAGCCCTCGTTCACCCTCGTGACGAAATAATAGGTCTGCGAATATTGCGGCAGCACCTGCCCGCTCCAGCGCGTGGAGAAATTGTTGTGGTAAACGTTCAGGTCCGGCGTCCCGGTCAGCCAATCGCCGTTGTTCCCCGCCGTCGGGTCTCCATCACCCTGCGTCCTCGCCGCCGGTGGCGTGAAAGTCGGATTGTTATAGTAGGTCGCGTTCCAGACGTTGTTCGTACTGTTCGCCGTGGTGACAACGGTATCCTTCCACACGTTCGCCGCGGGAATGATCACGAAGGTCCCGCCGCTGCCCTGCTTCCATTGCATCCGGCACTTCGCGTTGCCCGTGGTCTCCACGAATTCCAGCCGGATCGGGTAACGGGCCTCCGGTCCCGTCGGCACCACGAGTGGGATCGCCGCGCTCGTCTTGTAGGTTCCCGTCGCCGCGCTGTCCCACCCGTTCTCCACGATGGTCTGGTAATCCGCTCCGATCTTGATGCTCAGCCGCGCCTTGTCATCCGCATCGAGCCGGAAAAAATAATCGGCCGCCGCCGACGGCGAAAGGTAGCCCTCCCACACCACCGAGTAATTGTCCACGTCGATGTAGTTGTTCCCGTTAGGCGTCCCATGGCCCCAGGTGTAGTCCACCACCGGGGAATTCATGACAAACGGCGCCTTGTAGTTGGCGATGCTCACATTGCCGCTCGTGGTGGAACCCGGCAAATTGGTCCCGCTGATCGGCACCGTGAAGGACGCCGCGGTCGGCAGTGCCGAGATCACAAACGGTTTCATCATCGTGTTGAACGCCGCGGTGTTCAACGAGCTCGAGGTGAATTGCAGGTTCACCGTGTCGCCCACGGCGAAGGCTGTCGCCGGAGTGCCCGGAAAAATGATCGTTGCCGTGCCCGTCGTCGAATTGGTCCGCGTGTAACTATACGTCGCGTTCGCCTGGTCGCTGAAGTTCAAGGGACCCTCATACGTCGCGCTTGATCCCGGATAAAAGGTCGCCGTCAGCCCGCTCCCCGTTGCATTCCCCGCCGGATATAAAGTCGCTCCCGCGAACGCCGGCGTCCCCAGCATGTAGCTCCCGGCGTACCCTGCCGAGCCCGGCGCGCCCGCCGTGACCATCACCGTCCGGCTGCTCGTCCGGCTCGCGTTGAAACGCGGCGTGATTCTCAGATCCTGCGAATTCACTCCCGCCGGAAAAGTCACCGAAGAGGGCAGGGAAGCGTAGTCCGTTCCCGGAATCGCGCTTCCCCCGATGATCAGCGGCACCGTCACCGCCCCTGGCGAAAGGTATCCGGACCGCGTCACCCTCAGCAGCGCGAAGTCGCCCGCCGCGGTCGTCGCATCCGGCGGCTGCGTCCCTGCCGTGTCGATCGCCACCATCTTCACCACGTTTTGCTCATGCAGCTTCGCCGCCAGCGTCGTGTGGCTGTAGCCGCTCTGCATCCCCAGCGGCGCGGCATTGGAAAACCCGAGCGCGATCTTCGCCCAGTCACTCACCTGGTCACCTTGCGTCGCCTGGTCGTTCACGGAGATCCGGAAGAATTTCCCCGCGCTCGCGGGCACCACCAGCGTCTTTGGATTTCCATCCCCCGTCACCGTCGGCAGCGAGCCCTTGGCCCAGGCATCCATGAGCGTGCTGCTCTCCACGCCATAGGCCTTTCCCGGGACCGTGGGAATCGTCAGTGAAAGGCTCGTGGAATCGTTGGTCACCGCCGGCGGCCGGAAGTTCGCTTCACCCGGCAATTTTTTGAACGGATTCGTCCCCGCCACGAACTCATTCCGGTTCGTCACCCCGTCGCCATCCGAATCCTGCGACAGCCACCCCGCGTGCGGCGCCTGCTCGTTCATCTGGGTGTCCAGCACCCCGTATTTTTGTTTCCAGACCTCCTTGTTGATATCCTCGTTCACCTGCGCCCGCGTCAGGGCGGGCAGGTGGACGAGCGACAAAAGGAGCACGGCAGGCAGGGTGCGCGCAAATGGGGACATGGTAGGGACAAAACGAAGGCACAAGGGACGGCTGGCTTCGGAATCTCCGGTCATGACCGCTTCGCTGTCCTACTTGCGAGGCATGGTCTGGAGATTCCACGGACCTTTGTTGCTACCCACGGGGAAGACAGGACTCCTCCTTCGGCGGGCAATAAAGTCCACATTCAATGACTTTTTTGTTTGGAAAAGTCAAAATGAATCAGCCCCCAAAACCGGACATACCTAAGGTTTCCCCCTATTCCCCCTTCTTTTCCAAGGCGTTTTAAAAAAATGAATTCTTGTCTTCTGCTTCAAACCCGTCCTACCTAAGGATCGATTGGGCGGCGAAAGTCAGTTCAGTCTCTCTTTATTAGATCTGTGACGCCATGATCCGAGAAAGTGTTGAATTATCATGGCGTCAATAGAATCGAATAATATGGACATCTACGTGGGCAACCTGCCCTACACCGCTACTGAAGAAGACGTCTCCGGATTGTTTTCTGCTTATGGACCTGTTGAACGGGTAAAAATCATCACTGACCGGGACACCGGCCGGTCCAAGGGCTTCGCCTTCGTCACGCTTGCCGACGAATCCCAGTTGAACGCGGCCATCGAGGCCCTCCATGAATACGACTACCAGGGCCGCGCTCTCCGCGTGAATGCCTCCGAGCCCCAAGGCACGCGTCCTCCGGGCGGCGGTGGTGGCGGCGGCGGCTTCCGCAGCGGCGGTGGCGGCGGTGGTGGTGGCGGCGGCTACAAAGGTGGCGGCGGTGGC
>CAXTTX010000448.1:0-4667 GCA_964247045.1 uncultured Verrucomicrobiales bacterium
GGACGGTAGTCGGATGCCAGTTCAACGCTTTCCCCGGACGCTTTGGGGTTGGTCGCCTTTGGGCTGTAAACCCGGGTCTCGCCAGGCTTCAGGCTCACACCCGCCGGGATGGTATAGTTCATCGTGCCCGCGCCTAGGCCCGTATAGTTTTCCGCCCCGCCCATGACCGAGTTGTATTGCGGGTAAGTGCTCCCGTTGATGGTGTAACGAAGGGCGACGGGTATCGGACTGGCAACGACGAATGTCAGCGGACCCGTCCCGGTGATGTTCACATTGAAAGGGTTCCACATCGTGATCAATGGAGTGAGAGTCACCCGGGGCTCCAGGCTTCCAGCAGGAGGACGGGGGGCGGGAGCCGGGGGAATCGCCGCGGCGCCTGCAGAATGGAAACACACCCACTGTATCCGCGCGATGACGGGCAGGACCCGCACTTTGTGGAGAAACTCAAAAGTGTCCCCGAAGATGGCAGAGGAACTGGATTTCATGCTGATCGAGTCCCCGCTCACATTTTTGTAATAGGTGGCATAGTTCACGAGATTGGTCCAGCTGGTCACGGGACCGTGCTCGTAGATGGGGCCGTCGCTCAGGGTGCCGCGATAAGCCGCCCATGGATAGAGCATGGAACCGGCAGCACGAGGGCTGCTTGATGTGGCACGGCTGGTCAGCAGATCTTTCCCCGGAGCGACCTGGAACATGGGCATTCCTGACATCGGCTGTTTGTTCCAGTTGTCGTTTTCTGTCAGCAGCGACAGGTCTTTGCGCCAGCCGCCGGTAGCGGTATTGGTCAATAGACCGGTCGATACGGCGGAAAGGTCATGGAAGAACTCTTGTGACACCATCTCCGCCCCCGGGGTGGCGATCAGGTCGGACTGTCGCAAGGTGACCGCCTTGTCAGCGGGGGCGGCGTCGACCAAAAGAGATTCCATCCGGAACGTCCTCGGATCAGCGACACCGTGCGACTTGACCTGGGCGGCCCATTTTCCGACGGAAGAGGGCGAGGTGGGTCGGTAAGGTTCAGGCAGCCGTGCCTTCTGGTTCTCCCCGCTCACCCACCAGGCGAGACTGCCCTTTCGGCCACCAGCGATGACGGGCAAGGGGGCAAGATGAATTTGGGAGTCCGCACTTGCCGCCCCCGTGCCGAGGGAGCCTGTTCCAAGCAAAGTCACCTTGTCCGTCCCGGTTGCGGTGTCTGGCAGAGTCGCGGGGTCTTTCACGTTCGAAGAAGTAAGCCAGCCCAGGAAGCGGGATTCTTTGGCGGTTTGGTAGTTCCCTGGCGAGATCGGACGGCCGGCAAATGTCCCGGTGAGCGTGTGGTCGTCGCCCCGCCAACTCTTCCATGTGCCGAGGACCAGCGGGTTTTTTTTATTTAGAATGTCGGCCCGGGCGGTGACCCGCGTGTCGTCTCCCGCTTGGCTCTGGAGTTGGCCGATGGCCTGCATCAGGGCCATCCGCGCGTTAGCCCGGGCTGACGCCATGGCATCACCTTGGGAAGTCGTCCGCAACGAGATGCCGGAAAGAGTGAGTAAGCCGACCGCGATGACTGTCAGCAATATCATCAGGGACAAGGTGACGATGAGTGCAAATCCCTTTTTGCCAGGCCCTGATAAGCGCTTCTTGATGTGTTTCATAGGTTCCCTTTGTTTTCGCTGGGGGCGTTGGATTTTGGGTATTTGGCCGATGGGATAGGACAATTTTTATTGCCGGGTCGGAGAGACCAAGCGGGTAAAACCGTTGATCCGCGGTGCAGATTGGTTCCAGGTCCCGGGTGCTGGCAGGAAGAGCCCTTGGATGGCCATTGCTACTGATCAACGGTAGCTGCTGGCAGCGACGGAGGGACCAAAAGCGATGCTTGCATTGAACTGACGGATGGGATTTTTGGGATAGCTGGTTTTCAGGCGGTTGATCAGATTCGATGGACAAAGAAAATTTGTAAATCTCCTATGGATCGGGGAAAAGCTAGCACGTCTCCCAAGCGGCTGTGAATGGACCGCTTGGTAATCCACATGTATAGTTTGGCGTTTCTCGGGGCGGTTGTTCAAAGTTTGCTGACGAGGCTTTATCCCCGCCATGCCGGGCCGATCGTCCGGGTTTACCCGTGCGGATAGAATCACGAGGATTGACGGTCGCTGAACCCGCCTTGCGACACCGGGTATTTCCGCACGGTCAGGAACTGCCGCCGTTCTTCCCGTGGTGTCCCCGGGGGGTTAGAAATCCCGCCCGGTGTCACGTTTCCGGAGACTTCCCCGACACTTTAGCTTCCGTCGGGGTTTGACAGCACGTTGCCGGGTGAACGGCCCCGGCTGTCATCACCGGATGCGCATAGATCAGGTGCTGCCCGGTCGTCGCGAGGTCGATTGCCCCCAGGCGTCGTTAACGAACGCCTTCTACCCTATTCGCCAGCTGCTTGAATCCTCCGCCTATGTAGCGCGGGAGAATAGCCGTAATGGTGCTTGAATGCCTTTGACAGGTGAAACGCGTCGCAAAAATCCAGCGCCCCCGCGATCATCTCCAGGCTGAGGTCGGACCGCTGCATCATGATGGCCGCTTGTGCGAGACGCATGCGCCGCCGATAGTGGGCAGGGGAATCGCCCGTTTCCTTTCTAAAAATCTTACGGAAAGTTTCGTAGCCAAGTCCGGCGCTTTCGGCGATTTCTTGCAGGGATTGGGCACCGAGTCCACAGCTCAATGCCTGACATGCACTTTCCAGCCAGGGATGGGTGCTGGCATCCAATGGCCGTGCGGCCAAAGCGTCTGCAATCAGGAGATGGATGGAATTCGCTGCAGCACATGCTTCCGCCCGGCTCGTGAGCGGCTGTCTAAGTATGTCAAGAAATCGCTCCGTCCAATAACCGCTATCAGGCAGTGACCAGACCGGATGCGCGGGGTCCAAGCCAAACGCTCTCCAACCTTCAAAAGCAGCTCCATCAAAAGAGACGAAAACCTCATCCCAAATATCATCCCCCTCCGGTCCATATTGATGGGCCAGTTCCGGGAACACGACAATCAGATCGCCAGGGCCCAAGCGGCGATCATAACCCAGTTTGTCCCGATAGCGCCCCTTGCCCAGCACCTGAACCAGTGCGAACATTCCATGGACCCGATACCGACTGAATCCAGTCCCTCTTGTATTATAAAGTCGCCCCCCATATCTCATTGAGCCGACGGGGGTTGATAACGCTGAGAAGGACAGAATCTCTGCTTGTTCCTGCGGTGGTTCCATTGCCGAAAATACATGAACTCAGTCATTCTGTCCATCCACGATTGATTCGGCGGTGGTTTTGGCCCCCACGCACTAGGGAGCGTTTGAAAAACCCTCGAGAGCCAAGCCAGTCGAGGGTTGAAGCCAGAAGGATGAAATTGAAAAAGATCTTCGCGAGCTTGTCATGGCGCGTCGCCACGCGGCGGTGGCGCTCGATCCGCTGGAAGAAATTCTCCACATGGTGGGGCGTTCTCTTTCTCCAGCTCCCTGAGCTTCTTGACCGTGCTTTCCTCTGCTCCGGCATATTTCTCCTTCAAGCGGAAATACGTCGGCGCGCTCACGCCAAGCTGTTTGAAAACGTCCTCCACTTGCGCGCCTCCCGCGAGCTTGACGGCGGCCTCACGCAACTTTTTGACCCTCTCTTCGGGACTGTGTCTTTTCATTTCTTCTCGTCCTCAGGTGCCTTCCTGGCACTTTTGAACTCTCATCGAAACTGGATCATTTCAAAAGGGGCAGGCCAGGTCGTTTTACCTACAGCTTCGCTCTTTGCTTTTCGCGAAAAACATAAGCTCGGCAATAATCTAACGAAATATTAAGGATGAGTTTACAGGCGTTTTGGCGGTCAACGATAATATTTTACAGAGCTTGCCCGCCTTGCATCCCATATCGTGCATGCCCGACCGGGCCGACGTACCGACGTTCATTGCATCAGAAGACCTGAGGCTCCGCGGTTATTGGGGCTGAGAGTTCCGACTGCTGCTAGGATTATGTGTCCCGGCATCTGGATCGTTGATGCCTAGCCCGCCGCATACATCAAGGTTCACTTCCTGATAATCACAAATTCCGGCGGCTTATCGGCTAATGGCATCCATTTGCGCTGGGTCGTAGATCGAATCCTCCCGTTCCCTATCAGAAATGGCCGCGGCCTGTTTGCGGATGGCTGGGGAAATGTCCTGATTCTCCAGCCATTGGTTGGCTTCGTCCGGGTGGTGCTTCATGAACTTTGCAAGCGCTACCACAGCGGTTTCTTCACGCAGCGCGGGGTCGTTGATGAGCTTGATGCGCTCGAAGGCAAGAGGGCCATCGAGGAAGGCGAGGTTCCCGATGGATTCTGCGAGTGCCGAATCATTAAGGTCTTCAGGAAAACGACGGATCATCTCGGCGGTTTCGTCATCGTTCAAAAGCACTTCTTGGAAGAGAACTTGGACAGCGTGCCGACGTGTTTGTCCCGCAGGAATTTCCTCAAGCGCGGATCGGGCGGCTACGGGATCCTTCTCGTTCCAATTCAATATAATCGTGCCTATATCGGTATCGAGAGCCGCGGGATATTTTTTCAGCACAGCGAACCGCTCCTCCATCGCCTCATACCCACCCCAGTAGGTAAAGACGATGGAGGCGGCGGATATTTGAACCGCCGGATTGTCCAGCGCGTCCAGCCATGCGAGGACTCTTTCCCGACCGCCGTGTT
>CAXTTX010000449.1:0-3424 GCA_964247045.1 uncultured Verrucomicrobiales bacterium
CCCCCGGCTTCCTGGACCTGAGCGGAGGCGTGCGTCCGCTGGACGTTCCCACCAGCGTGGATCGCAAGGGTGGAGACGTTCACCCGAATGGAAACCCGCATTACAACACGGATCCCGTCTACGGCCAGATGATGGCCCGTGGCATCGCCGCGAAGCTCGGCCAACTCCGCCCGCAGGCAGCCGCCGCATTCAAGGCGAACGGGGACAAATATGTGGCGACACTGCAATCCCGCATCTACGGATGGAAAGCGAAGCTGGCCGGCAAGGACATCCGCTTTGTCAGCTATCATCCGGACCTGGCGTATTTCAGCGCCCGCTTTGGCCTGAAACAAGTGGGCACCATCCAGCCGAAGCCGGGAATCGAGCCGGGACCCAGGGACATCGAGGCGCTCGCGCAAACCATGCAGCAGCAGGGCGTGAAGCTCATCGTGAAGGAGAGCTTCTACAGCAGCCGCATCCCGGACCAACTGGCGAAAATGACCGGTGCGAGAGTGGTCAACATTCCCATCCTCGTGAACGGAACTCCGGAAGCGAAGGACTACCTCACCTTGATCGACATGCTCGTCAACGCCTTCGCCCAATGATCCATCTGCATGACTTGAGCCTCGGCTACGGCGGAACAGCCGTCCTGAACTCCGTCAACCTGTCCGTGGCCGCCGGTGACTTCCTTGTCATCGGCGGCTCGAACGGGGGCGGAAAATCCACGCTGCTGCGCGGCATCTCCGGCCTCATTGCTCCGATATCCGGCACCATCGAACGGGGCCGGACACGCTTCGGCTACGTACCCCAACAAGCGGGCATGGATCACGCCCTGCCGCTCACGGGAATCGAGATTGTCGAACTCGGAGCCTCATCCTCGCTGCCGTGGTGGAAAACCATCGTCACTCCCCGATCGGCCTATCACCGGCAAGTCCTGCGTGATTGCCAGGCGGAGGAGTTCGCGTACAAGCCCTTCGGCAATCTTTCGGGCGGCCAGAGGCAGCGTGTTCTCCTCGCGCGGTCTCTCGCCACCTCCCCGGACCTCATCCTTCTCGACGAACCCACGGCTGGCGTCGACCGCCACACCCAGCACCTCCTCGCGGAAATGCTGGCCGGGCTCCGCTTGACGATCGTGCTCGTCACCCACGAATTCGCGCCGTTCAAGGACATCGCCACCCGCTTCGTCTGGGTGGAGGACGGCACCCTGCGCGAACTCGCCGCCGGCGATTTCCACGGCCGGCAAGGCATCCCCAACCCCATCCCATGATGTTCGACAATTTCCTCTTCGCCAAGGCCCTCTGCGCGACGGTTCTCATTGGTCTGTTACTTCCCATCGTCGGCCGCCATTTGATCCTCGGCCGCGCGGTCTTGTTAGGCCTGGCCATTCCGCAGGTCGCGATGGCCGGGATCGCGTTCGTCTTTTTGGGAGCAGCGCTTCACTGGCATTGGGCGGAAGCAATCCCAGGTGAATCGGCGCGCGCTTTCACGGGCTCGCTGCTGTTCGGTCTTCCAGCGTTACTGCTCATCGCCACCCCGTGGAAGCGGGCCGCCAGAATCAGCGAGGCTTGGTTGGCCGTGGTTTACCTGGCCGCGGTCTCCGCCACGAACCTGATGATGTCCACCGATGCCGTCGGTGAAACCTACCTGGGCGACCTCTTCCATGGGAAGCTGCTGTTCATCGGCGAGACCGAGCTTTGGCTTTTGGGTGCCTCGCTTGCCGCTGGCTTCCTCTTCCTGTTTGCGCTCCGCCGTCGCCTGCTGCTCGTGCTGACCGACCCGGATTACGCCACGGTCGCGGGACTCGCCGCCGTGGGTTGGACCGTCGCCGCCACCGTGGTGAATGGCGCGCTGATCGGAATCACCGTCGCCACCGCCGGACCGCTCGTCGCGTTCGGATTCCTGGTTTTGCCAGTGCTTGCCGCCGGATCCTTCGCGAAAAGCCTCCGGGCAAATCTCTGGCTTTCCATGTTTGCCGGACTGCTCATTTCCCTCGCCGGATTTGGCCTTTCCTATCACTACGACTTCCCCTTGGGCGATTCCGTGGTTGCCACCGGTTGCGCCATCCTCTTGCTCGCCCGCCTGGCCCGGGTGGCATTTTCACGATGCCCCCGGCCAGCAAGCTCATAATCCTCATTGAAATCCACGGGCCAATTTCGCAAGCTGCCGGAATGCTACCCGGAAGCCCCCTCCTGCGGATGATCCTTGCCAGCGCCGCCCTGCTCTCCCTCCCCTCCTGCAGCGCCATCCTCGAATCCATGGTCGACTCCGCCTTCGACTCGGACAACCACCGCTCCTCCGGCGATGCCCGCCAGTTCGGTCACGGCAAGGCCCGCGCCGGGGTTGATCATGCGAACACCGGCGACCGTTAATTCCCGCCCGCCTTCCCCGGCGGTATCTTTGCCATTGCCAATCCCCCCGGGCTTTGTTCCCTTTCTCCCGTCATGGCCAATCCGACAAACGTGCTCTCCAGCGGGATCGAAATCACCGGTTCCATCCGCTTTTCCAACGACATGATCATCGATGGGAAAATCGAAGGTGAAATCACCTCCGACAAGGGCCGCGTGACCATCGGCGAGAACGCCATCATCAAGGGCGACGTCACCGCCGGCGAGGTCAAGGTTTACGGCAAGGTCGAGGGCAAGATCACCTCCCAGCGCTGCGAGCTGAAGGACAAATCCCGCATCAACGGTGACATCAAGTCCAAGGTGTTCTCCATGGAAGAAGGAGCCTCCCTCTCCGGCCGCACCGAGATCGGTGGCTGATCCGACTAGCTCAACAATTTTTCCCGCGAAAGCCGTCCTGCCTCAGGACGGCTTTTTGCTTTCAAAACAACTCCCCCTGCCCCGGCATCAACCTCCGGAACGCCTCCACATTCAGCCTCTCCGGCCGTGGTGCCAACCCGTGCTTCCGCAGGCACGCATGAAAAAACGCCCGCCACTGCTCCGCCGCCACTCCACTCCCCCGCATCCTCTCTCCCGGCACACTCGAAGTAAGGCTCCCCTCATGCGTCGC
Organism: uncultured Verrucomicrobiales bacterium; assembly: GCA_964247045.1. Taxonomy (GTDB): domain Bacteria; phylum Verrucomicrobiota; class Verrucomicrobiia; order Verrucomicrobiales; family Akkermansiaceae; genus Luteolibacter. The sequence goes on from CAXTTX010000449.1 coordinate 2,992, forward strand.
CCGGATCCTCCCCAGGATCTTCTCCTTCGCCATCGGCCGGTGCCTTGCCAGCCAATTCCCGAAAACCTCCTCCACAGCCCCCGGCAACCTCACGAACGTATAACCTGCGAACTTCGCCCCGTGCGCCGCCGCCGCTTCCAAAATCGCCGGCATTTCCGAGTCATTCAATCCGGGGATCAAGGGCGCCGCGTTCACCCCCGCCGGTATCCCCGAATCAGCCAGTTTCCGTAGGGTCTCCAGCCTCGCCCGCGGCGATGACGCCCGCGGCTCCAAAATCCGGCACAATTCCTTGTCCAAGGTCGTGATCGACAGGAAAACCACCACCGCTTGGTATCGCGCCAATTCCGCCAGATGGTCGATGTCCCGCGCTACCAGCGCGTTCTTCGTGATCACCCCTACCAAAATCGGGAGGTAGAAGGCTATCTGAATAATT
>CAXTTX010000449.1:3434-4643 GCA_964247045.1 uncultured Verrucomicrobiales bacterium
ATGCGTGAACCGCGCCAGCACCTCCAGGCAGCGCCGCGTGATCTCCAGCTTCCGCTCCACCGGCTGATAACAATCCGTCACCCCGGACATCGAGATCACCCCCGGCTTGTAACCCGGCTTCGCCAGCGCCCTTTCCAACAGCTCCGGCGCATCCGCCTTCACCACGATCTTCGACTCGAAATCCACTCCCGCTGAAAACCCGAGATACTCGTGATAGGGCCGCGCATAGCAATACGCGCAGCCATGCTCGCACCCCCGGTAAGGATTCACCCCGTAGTCGAAAGAGAGGTCCTCCGCCTTGTTCGGCGAAAGGATCGACTGCGAGTCATCCCTCATGAAAACCGTCTTCAGCGGCCGCGGATCCTCATCCACCCACGCGTCCTCATCGACCTCCATGTGCAGGGCATCAAAACGATTCCGCGGGTTCTCCGCTGCTCCTCGCCCGCGCAATTCCATGCCCGCACCCTACCTCGGCCCATCCGCCAATCAATGTTCTTTTGAACATTATTTATCTCACCTGTCTTCCCAGCTCTCCACCGCGTGTTCCGCGGATTTCGGCTCCAGGTGGGAAATCACCCGCCCGTCCGGATGCAGCATCGCCGCCACACTCGCCTCGATTCCCGTGGCGAGGTCATGCGCCTCCCCCACGCTCAGGCTATCGTCGAATACCAGGTGAAACTCCACCCAATGCGTCCTCCCCGAGTGCCGGTGGCGGAAGTTGTGGAACGAAAGCCCCAGCGCGGCAGTTTCCCGCTCCAGCAAATCACGAACCCGCTTCTCCACTTCCGGATCCGCCTCATCCAGCAATCCTCCCAAGCTCTCCCGGACCAGCTTCGTGCCCACCCGCAGGATATTGAGGGCCGCCAAGATCGCCGCGATCGGATCCCACCACACCCAGTGGGTCCAATAAACCAGTCCCAGCGCCACCAGCACCGCCACGCTCGACCACACATCCGTCAAAACGTGCATCCCGTTGGCTTTCAAAACCGGAGAACCCGATCTTTTGCCGATGCCCACCAGGGAAAGCCCCAAAAACAGGTTGACCAAGGCCGCCGCCCCCGTCACCGCCGCACCGAATCCCAGATCCGTGATCTTCACCCCGAACACGAATTGCTGGATCGCCTGGTAAAGGATCAACAGCGCCGCCGCCGCGATCATCGCCCCCTCGAATCCCGCTGACAGGAACGACACCTTGTCGTGCCCGAAGTG
>CAXTTX010000450.1:0-4641 GCA_964247045.1 uncultured Verrucomicrobiales bacterium
AGTCGCCCGCCATCATCCCGCCCCCCGGCATTGATACCGGATATACCTTCTGGCTGGATTACTATGGCTTCACCGGGAACAACCGCCTCGCCAACGCGGATCCGGATGGTGACGGCACCCCTAACAGCCTTGAGTTCATCCTTGGCGGAAACCCCGCGAGTGGAGTTGACAACCCGCTTTCCCTAATGCCCGAAATCTCCACCGACGAAACCTGGGTCACCTTTGAATTCCGCAGGTCAAACGCCGCGCGGGACATCGGAGCCTTCGCCGAACTGGCCACCACCCTGGACGATTGGTTTCCGGCACACTATGACGCCGGGACCCAGACCAGCGTCACGCCAGATGGCTTCGGCCCCGGCATCGACAAGGTTACCATCCGGTATCCGCGTGAAGGAATGGACCAACTTTACTTCCGCCTGAACTCGAACATGCAATAAGCCGCTCGCCCGGCCAAGGCCCTCTTCACATCGCGGGGGCCTGCCCCGCAGCCTTGCCTGACTTCATCAGGATTCGCGAAATACGGGCAGTATCCGGGCGGCAAGCTCGTCACGAACACGAAAAAGGGAGTCTGAAAAGACTCCCTGAATCATTCACCTTTAAAAAGAAGTGCTCGAAAGAGGACTCGAACCTCCACAGGTTACCCTACTAGATCCTTAGTCTAGCGCGTCTACCAATTCCGCCATCCGAGCATCCGGTTGGGTGGGCGGCTTTGTTACGGGGCGGGCCGGGCCATTGCAAGCGAATCTTTGGAAAAAATTCCGCCCTTTCCGGCCGGAAACTCAGATCGTCACGCACTTAATCCGCTTACGGCTTGATTACCCGCTCGCAACGGGAAGCATGGGCCACCCCTGATCATGGAAGCCATCCGCGTCGATTCAGTCGTCAAATCCTTCGGCAGCGTCCGCGCTCTGGACGGCATCACTCTCGAAATCGCTCCGGGCGAGCTGTTTTTCCTCCTCGGAGCCTCCGGTTGCGGGAAAACCACCCTTCTCCGCTGCATCGCCGGACTGGAGAAACCCACCAGCGGCTCGATCCACTTCGGCGACAAGGACGTCACGAAAATGCCGCCCCACAAGCGCGAGGCGGCCATGGTTTTCCAAAGCTACGCGCTCTGGCCCCACCTCAATGTCGGCCAGAACATCGCTTTCGGCCTGGAGGAACGGAAGGTGCCGAAAGCGGAGATCAAGCGCCGCGTCGAGGAGGCACTGGAAATGGTCAAGCTCCCCGGCTTCGGCGACCGCTCGATCGACCAGATGTCCGGTGGCCAGCAGCAGCGGGTGTCCCTCGCCCGCGCCCTGGTGGTCAAACCGCGCTGCCTTTTGCTCGACGAGCCGCTTTCCAATCTGGACGCCCAACTCCGCGTGGAAATGCGCCAGGAAATCCGCCGCATCGTGAAGGAAAACGGCCTCACCGGCATCTACGTCACCCACGATCAGGAAGAAGCCCTCGCCATGGCCGACCGTATGGCTGTCCTCACCCGCGGAAAAATCGGCCAAGTCGGCCCGCCGGAAACCATTTACCGCGATCCGCAGAGCGCCTACGTCGCCCGCTTCATCGGCGAGACCAACATCATCGAGGGCAAGGTCATCGAATCCAGCGAGGGCTTCACCATGGCCACCACCACCGCGGGCAATGTCCCTTTGGTCGGCCGCATCACCGATCCGGAGTGGCATCCCGCTCCCGGCGACGACGTCCGCTTTTCCATCCGCCCGGAGGCATGGCGCCTCCACAAGACCAAGGGCGATAACGAGGTGCCCGGCACCATCACCGACCGCGCCTATCTCGGCCAGCGCATCCAGTATTGGATCCAGACCGCCGCCGGCTCGCAGCAGGTGGTGGAGCTGAATCCCCACCAGATTCACGAACCGGGTGATCCAATCGTGCTCCACGCCAAGCATCTGGACGTCGTGGTCCTCAAACCCTGACCCTCCTTCCCTTTCCCCCCTGCCTGATGAAGCAACGAGCCTGGATCATTTTCGGACTGCTGGCCCTGATCGTCGCCCTGCCGATGATCCTCCGCCGCCAGACCTCCACCCAAGGCTCGCGATCGGCAGATGACCAATTGGTAATCCTCAGTCCGCACAACGAATCGATCCGCCAGGAAATCGGCGAGGCTTTCGCGACCCATTGGAAGAACACCACCGGCCGCTCGATTCACATCGACTGGCGGACGCCGGGTGGCACCTCGGAAATCCGGATGGTGCTCGACGCCGGTTTCAAGGCGGCCGATGAAGATCACCGCCCGGGCATCGGCGTGGATTTGTTCTTCGGCGGCGGTGAACCGGACTTCGCCGGCCAAGCGAAAAAGGGCCGCCTTGTGCCTCTGAAAATTTTTGAAACACATCCCGAGCTGTTCGCGCCGGGCGGCCCCATTTCCGAGACTTTCACCGGGGAAAAATATTACCCGGCCGATCATGTCTGGGTGGCGACCTGCATCTCGCAGTTCGGCATCTGCTATAATCCCGATGTGCTGCGGCGGCTGAAGATTCCAAATCCCGTCTCTTGGAACGACCTCGGAGATCCGCGCTACATCGGCACGCTTGCCCTCGCGGACCCCACCAAGAGCGGCTCGGTGGCCCGCACCTTTGAACTCCTTGTGCAAGGCGAGATGCAGCGTGCCATCCAGGTCCCCGGCGCGGACAAGACCGCTGCCATGTCGGCCGGTTGGACCAACGGCTTGCGGCTCATCCAGCGCATGGCCGCCAACGCGCGCTACTTCACCGACAGCGCGTCGAAGGTCCCGCAGGACGTCGGCCAGGGAAACTCCTCCGCCGGCATGTGCATCGATTTCTACGGCCGCTCCTTCGCTGAGGAACTCACCTCCGCCACCGGGACACCGCGCGTGGTATGGATCGCCCCCGTCGGCGGCACCACCTTGAGCGGCGATCCGGTGGGTGTCCTGAAAGGCGCGCCCCATCCTGCCGTCGCGCAGTCCTTCGTGGAATTCACCCTCAGCATTCCCGCCCAGACGATCTGGTTTGGCAGGCCGGGCCTTCCCGGCGGACCGAAGGATCGCGCGCTGCACCGCACCCCCGTCAGGCGCGATGTCTACACGCCGGAAAATCTCGCGCACTCCACCATGCCCAATGCGAAGCCCTACGAGGATCCGGGCAATTTCACCTATCAGCGGGAACTCACCGGCAGCGCCTTCAACACGCTCCGCCAGCTCGTGAAGATCATGTGCATCGATTCCCACGAGGAGATGAAATCCGCCTGGGCCGCCATGCATGAAGCGGGCATGCCGGAGGACGCCCTTGCCGTGTTCTCGGATGTCTCCCGCGTGGAATACCTAAAGGTCGGCAAGGGAGATCCCGTCCTCGACGGACCCGATGCCCTGCAGGCCGCCGCCCGCGCCGCCGAACTCGGCGAATGGTTCCGCGCCAATTACCGCAAGGCCGAGTCCATCGCCCGCGCGAAGCTTTCCACCGCCACCACCCGATGAAACGCGGCACCGCCATTTTCATCACCATCATTGTCAGCGTGCTCTTCGCGGTCTTCTTCCTCTATCCTGCGGGGATGGTGGTGAAGCAGGCCTTCGAGGGCACCCGCCCGGACAAGAGCCATTTCTTCACCCTGGATTTCTTCGTCGCGATCTTCCAGAACCCGATCTACCGCGAGGGTCTCTGGAATGCCTTTGCCCTCGGGATCGTCAGCACGCTGGCGACTCTCGCCATCGCCTTCCCGCTGGCACTGGTTTCCCACCGCTACGACTTCTTCGGCAAGCCGGTCCTCGGCGTGCTCGTTCTCGCACCGATGATCCTGCCGCCCTTCGTCGGCGCGGTCGGCATCAAACAGATGCTCGGCGTGAATGGCGCGCTCAATGCCCTCCTCATCGACACCGGCCTGATGGATGCGGCCCTTCCCTACGACTGGCTGGCAAACGGGCGCTTCGCGGGCATCGTCCTGATGAACGCCCTCCATCTCTATCCGATTCTTTACATGAACATCGCCGCCGCGCTGTCGAATCTCGACCCCGCGATGGAGCAAGCCGCGGAGAACCTCGGCTGCCCGCCGTGGAAGCGCTTCTTCCGCATCACCTTGCCACTCGCCATGCCGGGGGTCTTCGCCGGTGCGTCGATCGTCTTCATCTGGGCCTTCACCGAACTCGGCGTGCCGTTGGTTTTCGACTACGCCCGCGTCGCCCCGGTGCAAATCTTCGATGGCCTCAAGGGCCTCGACAAGAACCCCATCCCCTACGCGCTCACTGCGGTCCTCCTCATCGTCGCCGCCGTGGTCTTCACCATTTCCAAGCTCGTCATGGGCCGCTCGCCACTCGGCACAGCTCCCCGTCCGAAAGGTCGCTCGTCCTCACTACGCGTGACCGGCATCAAGTCCTTCGCCTGCTTCCTGCTCTTCGCGGGTGTCTTCGTGCTGGCGACCATTCCACACGCCGGCGTTGTCCTCGTTTCGATCGCGGAGCGCTGGTACGGCACGGTCATCCCGGATGAATTCACCCTGCGTCATTACATCGAGGCCCTCGGCAACGGGCTCGTTGTCCCGTCCATCCAGAACAGCCTCCTCTATGCGGGCTGCGCCACCCTGGTCGCGCTCATTGTCGGCCTCTGCGTCGCATGGGTCGTCGTCCGCTCGGATCTGAAATTCCGAAATTTCCTCGACGCTTTGGTCATGATGCCCCTCGCC
>CAXTTX010000451.1:0-4629 GCA_964247045.1 uncultured Verrucomicrobiales bacterium
GGTGCGATTCGGGAAAGCCGTGGAGGAAGATCAGCGGTTCGCCCGCGCCGCCCTCGTGGAAGGCTTCGACTACATCGGCTTCGGCCCCCTCTACCCTACCCCCACCAAGGCGGGTCGCCAAGCCATTGGTTTGGAAGATATTGCTACCATGGAGACCGAGGTCGGCGGCAAGATCCCTGCCTTCTGCATCGGCGGCATAACCCCAACGACCTTGCCTAACATCCTCGCGAAAGGTGCCCGCCGCGCCGTCATCGTTTCCGCCCTCCTCCAGGCCGCCGACGTCGAGGCCGCGACCCGCCTTTTACGCGCCCGCATCCAACAAAGGTGATCGACGTTCCGTCCCTCTTCCCCTTCAATCCCGCCGCTTTCTGATCCACACCTGTTCCCAATCATGTCCACCGCTTCCACATCCCCCCGCGTCATCATCGGCGGAACCATCGCCATCGACCATGTCAAAACCCCCGAGGCCGAGGCCGCGAACCTGCTCGGCGGTTCGGCCGCCTACGCCGCCCTCGCCGCTTCCTATTTCAGCCGCCCCGTCGACCTGATCGGCATCATCGGCCATGACTTCCCGAAGGAACACCTGGAAATGCTCGAAAGCCGGGGGGTCTCACTCACCGGCGTCGAGCGTTCCGAAAGCGAGTCCTTCACCTGGTCCGGCGAATACCACGCGAACATGAACGAGCGCACCACCCACCGCGTGGGCCTCAACGTCTTGGAAAGCTGGCAGGTCAAGGTCCCGGAAGAAATCGCGGGCGCCGGGATCGTCGTCCTCGCCAACATGTCCCCGGACAACCAATTGGAAATGCTTTCCCAGTGCGGCGCCACCTCAGGCAGCGGTCGCTTCGTCATCGCCGACACGATGGACCTCTGGATCGAGATCGCCAACGCCCGCCTGTTGGAGGTTCTGCCCCACCTGGATCTCTTCGTTCTCAACGAGGGCGAGGCCCGCGACCTCGCCGGGACCTCGAACTTGGTCAAGGCCGGCCGCCTGCTGCTGGAAAAAGGTCCCCGCAACGTCGTCGTGAAGCTCGGCGAGTTCGGCGCCATGCTCTTCCTCGAAAACGGCGAGATCTTCCGCTGCTCCGCTTACCCGCTGGAAACCGTCGCCGATCCGACCGGGGCTGGCGACACCTTCCTCGGCGGCATGGCCGGCTACCTCGCCTCCAAGGGCCATGCCCCCTATGACTCCGCCGCCCTGCGCCAGGCGGTCATCCACGGTTCGATCCTCGCCTCCTTCACCTGCGAGGCCTTTTCCACCCGCCGGATCGAAACCCTGGGTGCCGGTGACCTGGATGCCCGCCTCGACTCCTTCCGCGCCGTCACCGCCTGGTAGTCCACCCCAAGCAAAAGGCCTGGCGGTCAGCCGGGCCTTTTCTTGAAGGTAATGTTCGGAAGGGGACTTATTTCGCCCACTCCTTCTTGGTGAATTCCACGCTCTCCTTGATCTTGGGCACGCTGTCCTTCCAGTCGTTCTCATGCTCGATCGAGAAGTGACCGGTGAATTTCTGCTTCTTGAGCTCCTCGATGCAGGCGGCGACGTCCACCACGCCCTGCCCGGCGGGCACCACCACCCCGGCCTTGCCCATTTCGGACTTGTCCTTCAGGTGGACGCTGATGATACGTCCATCGAGGATGCGCAGGCATTCGACCGGCTTGAGGCCGGAAGTACACCAATGGCCCAGATCGGCACAGGCACCGATTCTCGGGTCGCGGCTTTCCACCACGCCCCGGATATAAAGCGGGTTCCAGACCTTGTATTTCGGATTGGACATCGAACCGCCGTGTTCGTGGAAGGCCACCTTCATGTCGAATTCCTTCGCCGCTGCCTCCCAGTCCGCCACCAACTCCGTGGATTCGGTGCAGACACTGTAGAGCCCCATCTTCTTGGCAAAAGTCATGATCTTCTTGATTTCTCCGGCGTTGGATGCGCCGACCACCCCGTAGTTCACGGGGTAAATGCCCTGCCGCTTGCACTCGGCCAGCAGTTCCTTCAGGACCGCGTCGCTGGCATTGTGGCTGACCACTTCCTCCTTGGGTGAATCGGGTTTCAACTTTTGGCCGGGGTAGAATTCGATGGTCTTGCCTCCGGATTCCTTGGTTTTGGAGATCGCCTCGAAGGCGCTGAACTCCTTGAAAGAGTAAGCTTGGCAGCCGATGGCGAGACCATCTTCGAAAGCCTCCGCCGGGATGGGGGCGGCGGTGAGCCGGGTGGCAAAGACCAGGACGAGTGCGAGTAGGGCGGTGGGGCGCATAAGGGTTTGGCTATACGGCAGTTTTTCCGGCGATTTTTCCGTGGCAAGGAAAACCGGCGGAGGAGCCATCACCCTTCCGGGGGGTGTCCGCCCCAATCCCCGACAGGATGCGGATTCCCCGGCGTATTTGGAAAAATCAACACTCGACATTTTTTAGAGCCATCGTTTGACTCCGCAAATCCAATAATTCTACTCCCATTCCCTCTTTGTTTGCTGACATGAAAAAATCCAAGACGTTTAAGACGCCTCACCTATTCCTTTTCTTGGCGGCCTGCCTCGGTTATGCGGCAGCCGCCCCATACGGCCCGAACGGGCGCACGACGCACTGGACGCAGCCGGATGGGAACGCATTGGAACTCAAAACCTTTGGCGATGAGTACTACGGCCGTACCGAAACGGCCGATGGCTACACCGTGGTTTATGATAGCACGGACGGTGCTTATCACTACGCGGGTCTCTCCGTGGATGGCACGCAATTGCTCCCCGGTGAGGTGGTGAATGGTGCCCCGCCAGCGGGATTGCCCCAGCATCTGGATTTGCAGAAGGAAACCATCAGCACCCTCCGTGCCCAGAAGAGCGAGGTTCTTGACGCCGCTCGCGAGGCACGCTGGAACAAGCGCCTCCTCGCCCGTGAGGCGGTCCGTAGCGGCGCGAACGGTGACAAGGGACGCCTTGCCCAGGCCCAGATCCAGGCGGCTCCCGTCACCGGTGAAAAGGTCGGCCTGACGATCCTCGTGAAGTTTCCGAACGATCCGCGTGCCGCCGGAAACGACGGGGAAAAATTCCCGACCACCCGGGACAAGATCTTCCGCTTCTGCAACAACGTGGGATACACGGAGGACGGGAACACCGGCTCCGTGCGGGACTACTTCTTCGACCAGTCCGGGGGCAAGCTGAGCTATACCCAGTCGGTGACCAATGTCATCACGATGCCGCATCCGAAGAATTACTACAACTTCTCGGACTACCCCACCAACCGGGTCTTCCGTGGCGATGCCAGCCGGGTCTTGGTCGCGGATGCGATCACCGTCCTGAAGCAGAAGAACTTCGATTTCTCCACCCTGTCGATCAACGGCGACAAACTCATTGAGGCCACCAACCTGTTCTTCGCCGGAGAAGACTCCGGAGTGTATGCACAGGGCCTGTGGCCCCAGCAATGGACCCTGCCGAACCCTGTCAACGTCGGGACTTCCGCGAGTCCCCGCTACGTTTACGCGTTCCAAATGACGAACATCCCGGACGCCGCCCCGGTCATCGGAACCTTCTGCCATGAAAACGGCCACTTGATCCTCGACTATCCCGACATTTACTCCCTCACCGGCGAGGGAGTTGGCGAGCATTGCCTCATGGGCTCAGGCAACTACCTCAACGACGGCAAGACGCCTTCGCCCATCAACGCTCACTTCAAGGATCTCGTCGGCTGGGCCACCATCACGGAAATCACTCCGGCCGTATCCGTCATCGCCAGCCTTCCGAGCACGGGCAACCAGGCCTACCGCATCCGCAAGCCCGGCACGCCGACCGAGTCTTTCGTGTTCGAGAACCGTGGAACCGGGGATCGCTGGGCGGAATTTTCCGACGACAAGGGTGTCGCCATCTGGCACATCGACGAGAAGATCAACGGCAACACCCGTGGCGGCGCCCACTACGGAGTCGCGATCGAACAGGCCGACGGTGCTTTCGATCTCGAAAACGGCGTGAACCGTGGCGACGATACGGACCTCTTTGACGCCTCCGACGCGAACTTCACCGACGACACCGCTCCGGATGCCCGCTGGTGGGACGGATCGGAATCGTTCATCGAGGCCAAGGTGCTCTCTCCCGCCGGTTCCAATATGGAGGTCGCCTTCTCCGGCGTGGCTCCCAACACGATTATCGTGGATTCCCCGAATGGCGATGAGATCTTCTATCCTGGCGCACCCACCACGATCAGTTGGCGCGCGAATGTCGCGGGTGACCTGAAGATCGAACTCCTCAAGGGAGGCGTGCTCTTCAAGGTTCTTTCCGACAGCCAGAAAAATGACGGCGGTTACAACTGGACCGTGCCCGATTCCTTGGCCGTCGCGACTGATTACACGATCCGCATCAGCTCGCTGACCAATCCCACGCCCGTTTCGGACGTGAGCGACGGACCTTTCCAGATTACCGAATCCACCTTCCCGCCGAACAACCAGCTTCCTCCGGGCTGGTTCAAGCCGAAGGGCTCGCAAAGCACTTGGAAGGTCGTCAAAAGCCCCGTTTACGAAGGCACGCGCGCGCTCGCTTCCGGTGCGATCACGGATGGCAAGACCTCCGCCATCGGCTACCGCTCCAAGTTCCGGGAAGGCCGGGTCACCTTCTACCTGAAGGCATCGACAGAACGGGACTTCGACTT
>CAXTTX010000452.1:0-4609 GCA_964247045.1 uncultured Verrucomicrobiales bacterium
AGTCCCGCCCCCGTGACGAACCCCAGCGTCACCCGCCCCGCCGGTGAGATCAGGTTGTTCTCGAACGCATACTTCACGAAGAAAACCACCCCGAAAAACATCGCCACCCCGCCCAGCCAGGCGAACATCTTCACCCCCATGAACTTCTCCAGGGAGAACGCTTCCGGGATTGGTCGGTCGCGCATTGGCATGGGCCCGGTCTGTTCAATACTCCCCGCTTGCTTGAACGTCGGCTTGGGCTCTTGCCACCCCTCATCCCATCGGCCGGATTTCTCCCCACCTGGCATCGGCGGAGGAACCGGACCTGAAACCGAAACTGGCGGCGGGCTCTCGCTGCCACCCTCGGGAACCCGGGCTTGCCTCAGGATCTCGTCCAAGCGCCTTGGCTCCAGGCGCGGCGGCAGACCCGGTTCTCCGGACGGCGGAAGGGGGAAGCTCTCCTTTGCATTCGGCTCTTCCTTCCTCCTCTCCTCTTCCCGGAACTCCTCCGCCAGGTCCTTCATATCGGCCAAGGCCGGTGCCTTCACCCCGCCACGCTTCAGCTCGTACAACTCCGCCTCCAATTCCTTCAAGTGCTCCCTCATCCGGCCCACTTGCTTGCGCGCTTCCCTCACTTCATTCTGCGCGTCCGTCGCCCGCGTCATGGCAACAATCGGCCCGATCAGCAGCCACAGGCAAAACAGGATGAACAGGAAGCCCAGTAATTCCATCGGTGTTCCTCACCCTAACCACCACACCCGGTTCTGACGAACTGATTCTCAGCCCATTTCCCCAGGAGGATTGCCTCCACCACGGCTCCTTTTCCTTGCCCGCGTCCATCCCGCCCCGCACTCTCCGCCCGTGGCGGAGGAACTGGCAGAGGAACCGATCGATGAGATGCACCGCGCCCTCGCGGCGGGTGACGCCTCCGCCTTGCTTTCCGCCGCGGAGGACATCCACTACGCCGACCTCGCCCACCTCTACGAGAACCTCGACGACGCCGAGCGCGACTTCTTTCTCAAAACCATCGGCCCCGAGTTGGCCACCGATGTCATCGCCGAACTCCCCTATCCCCTCATCGAGGATGCCCTGAGCCACTTCAAGCCCGCCCAGCTCCGCGTCCTCCTCGGAAACCTCTCTGACGACGACCGCGTGGACGTCTTCCAGGTCGTCAGCCCCGAGGCGCAGGTCCGCTTCTTCAGCCTCCTCGGTCCGCGCGACAAGGAACTCACCCGCAACCTTCTCAAATACGACGAGGATACCGCCGGTGGCCGCATGACCACCCAGGTCGGCCGCATCACCGCGGACATGACCGTCAAGCAAGCCCTCGCCGTCCTCCGTCGCGACCGGGACGACGCGGAAACCCTCGCCCGCATCTTCGTCGTCGACGAACAGGGCCGTCTCGCTGGCAAGGTCCGTCTCCGCGATCTCGCGTTCAGCACCTGGGACACCCCCGTCCATGACATCATGCAGGAGGCGGACGAATTCATCCTCGCCTCCGCGGACCAGGAAGAAGCCGCCCGTACCCTTTCCAAGTACGACCTCATCGTCCTCCCCGTCGTCGATGAGTTCCATCACCTGTTAGGTGTCCTCACCTACGACGACGCCTTGGAAATTATCCAGGAAGAGTCCACCGAGGACATCGAAAAACTCTCCGGTATCTCCGGTGAACAATCGGAAGTCTCCTACCTCAACACCAGCGTCTCCAGCCAATACAAGCGCCGCGTCGCCTGGCTCATCGGCCTCGCCTTCGTCTCCATCGCCTCCGGCTACGTGATGTATCGCTTCAACGGCATCCTCGGCCAGGCGAAGCTGCTCACCCTCTTCCTCCCGATGGTCGTCGCCGCCGGCGGAAACTCCGGCGGCCAGGCCGCCACCATGGTCATCCGCGCCATGGCCCTCGGCGAGATCAGCACTGGCAATGCCCTCCGCGTCGCATGGAAGGAAACCCGCACCGGCTTCTTCCTCGGCCTTTCCCTCGCGGTCGCCATCGCCGCATTCATCAGCCTCATTCTCCCGCGTCTCCAGCACGACACCGGCGCCCCCTTCGATTTCCACCACCTTGCCCTCGCCGTCTCCATCGCCCTCACCATCCAGGTCCTCTCCGCCACCGTCCTCGGCGCCATCCTTCCCCTCGCCGCCCGCGCCATCAAGCTCGACCCCGCCGTCGTCTCCGCCCCCTCCCTCGCCTCCACCGTCGACGTCTCCGGCATGCTCATCTACTTCTCCGTCGCCACCGCCATCCTGGAACTCTAGCAGCAACGCCTTGGCGGCTGCCCGGAAAAAGGCAGGCACCAAAAAGGCAGGGACCGTTATCCCTAACGGTCCGGTTGGGGCAGTCCCCACAACCTCTAACGAACAAGGTCCTCTCGCGGCCCCTCTTCCGGCAGGGACGGCTTTGCCTCCGCTTCACACCGCACGACCCCCTAGCAGACAAGGTCCGCTGGCAACGTGGCATCTTTCCTATCTTGAGCACCAACGGCGGCCCTAAGTTAGCCAGGGGCAACGCCCCTGGTATCTAACCCGGAATTGATATCAAGCCCTGAAGGGGCGAAAGAACCGTTGCCACGCCTTTGTACGCAGATCCAGCCCTTATCCCGCCATCGACCCGTTAGACGCTCCCAACCTCACTCCCCCTTCATCTGGCTCCTCCAGAAATCCAGCCGCTCCTTGATCCTCTTCTCCAATCCCTGCTCCCCCGGTTGGTAATAAACCCGCCCCTCCGGCAAATACGCCTGCGGCACATACGCCCCCTCGTAATCGTGCGCATACAAATAATTCATCGCCGCCGGTGATTCCCCGGAAGCCCCTGCCAGCTTCTTCCGCGTCTTCGTCCGCAGGTGTACCGGCACCGCCAGCGTCCTGCCATTCTCCACATCCGCCATCGCCTTCCCCAGCGCCGCATACGCCGTATTCGACTTCGGCGCCGTCGCCAGATACACCGCCGCATGCGCCAGCGGGATCCTCCCCTCCGGCATACCCACGAATTCAAACGCATGGTGCGCGTCCAGCGCCACCCGCAGCGCGTTCGAGTCCGCCAACCCGATATCCTCCGAAGCGGAAATCACCAGCCGCCGCGAGATGAACCGCGGGTCCTCACCCGCATGCAGCATCTTCGCCAGCCAATAGAGCGCCGCATCCGGATCCGATCCCCGGATGGACTTGATGAAAGCGGAAATCGTGTCATGATGCGCGTCACCATCCGCATCATAAACAATCGCCTTCCTCTGGATCGACTCTTCCGCCACCTCCAGCGTCACACGCACCTTGCCATCCTCACCCGCCGGAGTCGTTAGAACCGACAGCTCGAGAGCCGTCAGCGCCTTCCTCACATCCCCATCCGACTTCCCCGCGAGATGCTGCAGAGCTTCCTTCTCCGCCTCCGCCCGATAGGAACCCAGCCCCCTCTCCTCATCCCCCAGCGCCCGCTCCAGCACCGTTACCACATCCTCCACCGGCACCGGCTCCAGCTGGAAAATCTGCGACCGCGACACCAGCGGCGAGTTCACATGGAAATACGGATTGTGCGTCGTCGCACCGATGAATCTAACCACCCCCCGCTCGATGTGCGGCAGCAGCACATCCTGCTGCGCCTTGTTGAAGCGGTGGATCTCATCGATGAACAAAATCGTCGTCTCCCCACGCAGGTCGCGCCAGGTCCTCGCCTGGTCGATCTTCGCCCGGATCTCCGCCACGTTCGACTCCACCCCGTTCAGCGACTCGAACCGCGATCCCGTCGTCCGCGCGATCACACTCGCCAGCGTCGTCTTTCCCGTCCCCGGCGGTCCGTAAAAAATCAGCGACGTGAACCGGTCCGACTCGATCGCCCGCCGCAGCAGTTTCCCCTGCGCGAGGATGTGTTGCTGCCCCGCCACCTCATCAAGCGTGCGGGGGCGCATCCGTGCAGCCAGAGGTTCAGCCGGGGTCGGCTTATCGGATAGGGCCGCGGGAGTCGTGAAAAGGTCGGACACGTTTGATTCGGCCATCATTATCCGCGCGAAACGCCCCCTTTCCAGCCCGGATTCACCTCGCATCCTCCTTCCTTTCACCTCCTGGGACTAATAAACCATCGCGACCTCCAACTTTTCCTGACCTCCAACCCCGATTTTGGCCGATATGGCCGTTTTTGGGAGCAGTTGGCCGGTATAGAGCCCCAAAATCCCTTCCTATTTCCTGATCTTCAGCTAATTTGAAGTCGTTCTGAGACTGCTTCGGCACTTCGGAACTCACAGTCAGGAAGCCAATCCGACAGTGGCCAGTTTTGAATTCCGGGGGGAAATCGAACAGGCCCGGGCAAGGCAGAAAGACTCTGAAAAAGCGCGCGTTGCGAAGATCCGGGGGGATGATCCAACGCGCGTTTTTTTGTGTACCCATCCCACCCGCCCCGCGCCAGCGGTAAAGAGGATCGACATTCCTGTCCACCCCCGGAGTCCCCATCTCCCGGACCGCGGATTTCAATCCGCCCATCATCCCCCGTCTCCCTCTCCCGGACCGCGGATTTCAATCCGCTCATCATCCCCCGTCTCCCTCTCCCGGACCGCGGAATTCATTCCGCCCCATCGTCCCCGCCCCACCCCACATCCCCCGAACAAACCCCATCCCCCCCACCGTATCCTCCCCATGCGGCATC
>CAXTTX010000453.1:0-4581 GCA_964247045.1 uncultured Verrucomicrobiales bacterium
TCTATATCGACGGCGTCGTCCAGGTGCTGGATGGCACGAAAACCGGATTGTCCGGTGCCACCGACTGGGTCTTCTACTCCTTCCACTTGGATGCGGGCAGACACACCCTCGTCTGGACTTACGAAAAGGATGATAGCTACGCCCAGCGCCAGGACACGGTTTGGCTGGACGCGGTCACCCTTCCGGAAACCACCCAGGAGATCGCTGTCGAGGTGAACGGAGAGAACGTTCAGAGCGACGGGGAAACCATCGTCTTCCCGGCGACCACCATGGGCTCCGAAACCAAGACCAAGACCATCACGATCCGCAACAAGGGAACCTCACATCTCTACGGCCTCAAGATTGCCAAGATCGGCAATGATCCGGACAGCTTCAAGGTCACCAAGCTGAAGACCGATGTCCTGGCACCCGGCAAGAGCACTTCGGTGGAACTCAGCTTCGCCCCGAAAAGCCGCGGCGACCGCTCCGCCACGATCCAGATCCAGAACAACGACTCGGATGAGAGCCGCTTCAATATCGATGTGAAGGGCAAGGCCTTGGGCATCCCGCAGATCGCCGTTTATCAGCCGGCGGACACGAAGCTTAAGGATGGCGGCAGCCGGAATTTCGGCATTGCCACGGTCAAAACCATGGGCGCTTCAAAGGTCTTCACCGTCCAGAACGTCGGTTCCGAACCCCTCACCGGCCTGGACCTGACGATCAACGGCACCAACAAGTCGGACTTCAAGCGTGGAGCTCTCGGCAAGACCACCTTGTCTCCGGGAGAAACAACCACCTTCACGGTGGTCTTCCAACCCACCGCCAAGGATGTCCGCACCGCGCAGCTTCATATCGCCAGCAACGATCCGATGACCGCTGTCTTCGACGTCACGCTCACGGGCAAGGGTGCTCCTAAATCGGGCAAGTCCGGCAAGTCCGCGCCGCTCGACATCGTGGCGGCGACGCTCGGCAAGCCAGCCTCCCTCCTTTCACCGGCTTACACCGTCTCCGGCGTGGAAGTGATCGGCGGCTCCAGGTATCTCTCGCTCACGGTGGCGAAGCAAGCCGGCCTGCCGGTTGGAACGGTGGAAGTTTCCCCGAACCTTCTCGACTGGTTCAGCGGACCGAAGCACACCACCATCATCGTGGATGATGCCACGACGCTGAAGGTGCGCGACAACACGCCCGTCACGCGGGATGCGAAGCGCTTCATCCGCGTGAAGTAAGTTCATCATCACCAAGGCAACGCCTTTTACCCGAAGCCGCCGGTGTTCATCACCGGCGGCTTTCTTTTTTGCGGACTTTACATGCGATTTCCGATGAGCCCTGTTGCCATCCCCGACAAAATCTGTTAAGGGTTTGTCCGATGGCAGGGAGCGCGCCGCAACTTGAATTCCGATGGTCTTCATGGTTCCGCGTCTTGACCCCTCCGGAGGCCCCGCGCGGCAAGAGTATTCGCGATGACAGCGGTCTAACAGCCTGGTGCCGTGAGACCTCGAAATCGCTCCTTCTCAACGAGCTGGCCCGCAAGGTGACGGTCACGTGGAATCCTCGCATGCAAACGACCGCCGGTCGCGCGTGGTGGCCGGACCGTGCCATCGAGTTGAATCCGAAGCTCAAGGAGTGCGAGCCGGAGGAACTCTGGCGCACTCTGAAGCACGAACTGGCCCACCTGGTCGCCTACGAGCGCTGTGGCCGCCGCCGCATCGACCCGCACGGGCCGGAATGGCAGGCCGCCTGTGGTGAGCTCGGCATTCCAGGTGAGCAGCCATACCACACCCTTCCCTTCAAGCGCCGCCGCATGAAGCGCAACCACGCCTACATCTGCTCGAACTGTTTCGCCGTCATTCACCGCGTGCGGCCGATCAAGCGGACCGTCGCCTGTTACGATTGTTGCCGCAAGTTCAACAACGGCGCTTATCACGACCGTTTCCGGCTCATCAAGAACAAGCCTTGAGGGGCACCGCCCCCGCGATCCGCTGCCGGGACTCCACTGGTTCTGGCAGCCTATAAAGATCTTACCCTCAATCGCCTGCCCGGGCGCATCATGAGACTTGCGCGCCCGCGTGGGAGCGGCCAAGCTTTGCCAACTTATGAGCGAACGACGTGTCGTCATCACGGGCATCGGCTGTGTGTCCCCCTTGGGCAATGATCTGGAATCGACTTGGGATGGCCTGAAGAATGGCCGCAGCGGCATCCACACGATCACCCAGCTTGATCCCGCCCAATTCGACTGCCGGATCGCGGGAGAAGTGAAGGATTTCGATGCGGATGGTTATTTCAACGTCCCCAAGGACGCCCGCCGGGCGGACCGTTACGTGCAGTTTGCCGTTGCCGCTTCCAAAATGGCGATGACGGACTCTGGCATCGACGTGGAGAAGACCGACCGCCGCCGCTTCGGCGTCATGGTCGGCAGTGGCATCGGCGGCCTTGCCACTCTGGAGCGAGAGCACAGCACTTACGTTCACAAGGGACCGCGGCGCGTCTCGCCGTTCACCATTCCGATGATGATCGCGAACATCGCCAGCGGCATCGTTTCGATGGAGCACGGTCTCTACGGCCCGAACATGGGCATCGTCACCGCCTGCGCCACCTCCAACAACAACATCGGGGAAGCCTGGCGCATCATCAAGTTTGGCGATGCGGACCTTTTCCTCGCCGGTGGTGCGGAGGCGACCATTCTCCCGATGGGACTCGCCGGCTTTGCGAACATGAAGGCCCTCAGCACCCGCAATGACGACCCGGAAGGCGCGTCCCGTCCCTTCGACGTGGACCGCGACGGCTTCGTCATGGGCGAGGGTGCGGCCGTCGTCGTTATCGAGGAACTGGAGCACGCGAAAAAGCGCGGTGCGAAGATTTACGCGGAGCTCATCGGTTACGGCGTCAGCGCGGATGCCCACCACCTCAGCGCCCCGACCCCCGATGGTTCCGGACCCGCCTACGCCATCGAAATGGCCCTCAAACACGGCAAGGTGAATCCGCGGGAGGTGGACTACCTCAACGCCCACGCCACCTCCACCGGCCTCGGCGACATCGCCGAGACCAAGGCCATCAAGCTCGCTTTCGGTGAATACGCCACCAACGGCCTCGTGGTCAGTTCCACCAAGTCCATGACCGGGCACATGCTCGGCGCCGCCGGCGGCATCGAGCTGATCGCCTGCATCAAGGCCATCCAGGAGAGCATCGTTCCGCCGACCATCAACATCCACAACCAGGATCCCCTGTGCGATCTGGACGTGGTGCCGAATGTCGCGCGGGAAATGCCCGTCAAAATCGCCCTCAGCAACGGCTTCGGCTTCGGCGGCCACAATGCGGCCGTCCTCGTCCGCGCCTTCGAGTGACCCGTCCTATGGAAGCCCCGCGGTACCGGCATCCCATGGAGGTTGCCTTCGGTGACACCGATGCCAGCGGGTGGATGCACTTTCCAAACGTCTTCCGCTACTTCGAGGAAGCGGAACACGCCTTCCTCAGGTCTCTGGGCCTCATGGTCTTTGACCGCGCGCAAGGCGGTTGGCCCCGCGTGAAGGTGAGCTGCGACTTCAAGAAGCCGCTTCTCACCGGGGACAAGATCGAGGTCCTTCTCGACATTGCCCGCATCGGTGCCTCCTCCGTCACTTGGAATTTCGAGGTCCGCAAGGACAACGAAATCGCGGCCTTCGGCAGCGTCACCACCGTCCGTGTCGATCACCTCGGCCGTCCCCGGGAAATCAGCACGGAAGAACGCGCCGCGCTTTCACCAGCCCCGTGAATTTGGACTCCGCCCCTGAAAACTCCGGCCGCATTGTCTTCGTCCCGACACCCATCGGGAATCTCGCGGATATCACGCTGCGCGCTGTGGAGGTGTTGAAAAGCGCGGACCGCATCGCCTGTGAGGACACCCGCCATTCAGGTCCCTTGCTCGCCCACCACGGTATCTCCGGCAAGCCGCTGGTCGCCCTGCACGAACACAACGAGGCCAGAAGGGCAGGGGACCTCGTCGCCGCCGCCAAAGCCGGCGAAACCATTGCTGTCATCAGCGATGCCGGCATGCCCGGCATTTCCGATCCCGGCTACCGTCTCGTGCAGGCTTGTTTGGAAGCCGGGGTTCCCTTCGAGGTCCTTCCCGGCCCGTCCGCCGTTATCACCGCCCTCATCGGCTCCGGCTTCCCCTGCCATGCCTTCCGTTTCGGCGGCTTCCTCTCCGTGAAATCCGGCAAACGCCGTTCCGCCCTTTCCGCCGCTCTTGAATCAGGCGAAACCGGCATCTTCTTCGAGTCCCCGCACCGCATCGTTTCCACGCTGGAGATTCTCGCCGAAATTGACCCCGCCGCCCGCACCTGCGTCGCCCGCGAATTGACCAAGAAGTTCGAGACCTACCATCGCGGCACCGCCGCCGAAGTCCTGGCTTGGTTCCAAGTTCATCCGCCCAAGGGCGAGATCGTCATCCTGGTTCACGCGGCCGGGCCGTGATGGGAACAGCGGGGTAGTGTCCGCCTTCACGCGATGATCTTGAAGATTGGAAGCTCTCACCGCTTTGGAGGTCGGGCCGGTCGCTTGCGTACCGGAGCGGGGACACTGTAAAGACTGGAGACATCGTTTACACCTGTTCGGAGACATCCTTTA
>CAXTTX010000454.1:0-4565 GCA_964247045.1 uncultured Verrucomicrobiales bacterium
CGCCCCGTCGTCCCGGTTCTTCACTGGACCGCGGAATTCATTCCGCCCCGTCGTCCCGGTTCTTCACTGGACCGCGGAATTCATTCCGCCCCGTCGTCCCGGTTCTTCACTGGACCGCGGAATTCATTCCGCCCCGTCGTCCCGGTTCTTCACTGGACCGCGGAATTCATTCCGCCCCGTCGTCATGGTTCTTCACTGGAGCGCGGAATTCATTCCGCCCCGTCGTCCCGGTTCTTCACTGGACCGCAATCGCAGCGTAGCGGAATGGGAGTGAAAAACGGACATGGACGGAGCAGCGCGGAGTCAAACGGAGGACGAAGGGGAAAACCAGAGCAGCCCTCAAAATTCATTCCGCCCCCATCGTCCCCGTCTTCAAAGGTAGGGCGTGACGACTCGTCGCGCCGTGGTATTGTCGTGGTCGATGGAAGTGGAACCTACTATCAAGTCTCGTGGCTCGCCCGGAAGAAGGGTCTTGCTCCGGGAGTGGGCTGGTCTGATTATCTGGGCACGATGGCTTTTACCACCATTCGGGTATTCATTTACGCTGCAAATCACATCCCTGAACCCGGTGTTCGCTTCGATCCTTGGGCGGATCTGGGCGCGATGTATCTCATCTCCCCCTTGGGTTGGTGCATCGTGGGCTTGCTGGGTCCACTTTGGATGATTCTCGGAGGACTCGTCGGAGTCATTCGCACGAATACAAGGCTCTGGCATCTTCTAACGGTTCTTGGAACCGCTATATTCGGATCAATTTGGCCGTGGTACTATTGGGGTTGGATGAGCGTCTGAATCCGGCGCCACCTACTCCTTCAACCGAATCACCAGCCTCCCCGGCTCGATCTTGAATTCCTCCACCCCCGGAATTCCCCCCTTCGCGTCACTCCCCAGCGTCTGCGCCAGCAAATCCTGCCCCTTGATCCCGCCCAGCCAATCGTTCGGCAGCGAGATCCCCCACACCGTCACATCATCCAGCACCAAACTCGCGTGCTGCGGCGTGTTCCCCACCAGGAATCGCGCCCGCGCCTTCAGATGCCTCCCGCCCACCACCGGCAAATCCTTGTCCAGGTCCGTCTCCACCCGTGCGTGCAGCGCGTTCGTCCCCAGCTCGAAACAAATCGTCTTCCCGAACGGCGTGTTCTCGTTCAGCAGCCCGTTCAACTCCCGCTCCGTTAGAACGATTTCCTTCCCGCCCTTCTCGTACTTCGGCTCCACCGGCACATCCTTGCCGACGATCGCCGGCCGCTGCAGCTCATCCACCTTCGCCGACACCGCCGCCTTCTCTTCCGCACTCAGCAACACCGGGTGGATCGGCCGGTTCAGCCACATCCAGAATCCTGCCAGCACCAGCAACGCTGCCACCAGTGCGATCAACAGCTTGATTCCGAGCGAAATCCCTTTCTTTCCGGAAACGGGAGGGGAGGGGACTGGCGGAGGAGAAGCCACGGGGGCCGCGTTCATAATCCCTCATGCATACCCCTCCGCGCCTCCCCCTGCAATGGCAGAAGTCCCTTTTGGAAACGTCCCGCAATATTCCAGCCATCCGCCACCCATAAATTTTATTGCATAAAATTGCAGCATCCTCCAAATCTTTCCCGTAACCCATCACCATGTTCGCAAAACCCTCACGAACCTTCCCTCCCATCGCGGCCTGTCTCGCCTCCCTCACGGTCACCGCCCTCGCCGCCCCCAAGGTCGAAATCTACCAGACTTCCCGCCAAGGCGCTCGCCTCGACCCCGTCACCCCGACCTCCGGAGGCACCGCCGATTTCCAACTCGTTCTCGATCCCAAGACCAC
Source organism: uncultured Verrucomicrobiales bacterium (assembly GCA_964247045.1). GTDB lineage: Bacteria > Verrucomicrobiota > Verrucomicrobiia > Verrucomicrobiales > Akkermansiaceae > Luteolibacter. Next base: position 1,796 of record CAXTTX010000454.1, read on the forward strand.
CTACCAGACCCTCATCGGCATCGGCGGCGCATTCACCGAGTCCTCCGGCCAAGCCATCAGCGAGCTTTCCAAGGGCAGCCGCGACAAGGTCATCCGCGCCTATTTCTCTCCCGAAGGTGCCCACTACTCCCTCACCCGCACCACCATCGCGAGCAGCGACTTCTCGGTCAAAAGTTACACCTACGCCCCCGTCCCGGACGACAAGGAGCTCAAGTACTTCTCCATCGACGAGGACCGCAAATACCTCCTCCCGCTCATCAAGGACTCGCTCGCCGTCCCCGGCGCGGACTTCAAGATCTTCGCCTCCCCCTGGACCGCCCCGCCTTGGATGAAAACCAAGAACGCTTGGTTCGGCGGTTCCTTGAAAAAGGAATACTTCCAGACCTTTGCCGACTACTTCGTCCGCTACATGCAGGAATACAAAAAGGAAGGCATCCCCATCTGGGGCGTCACCCCGGAAAACGAGCCCATGGGCAACGGCGGCCAATGGGAAAGCATGGAATTCTCCAACGAGGACATGCGCGACTTCATCGGCAACAACCTCGGCCCCTCGCTCGAAAAAGCCTTCCCCGGAACCACCATCTGGGGCTGGGACCACAACCGCGACAGCAACTTCGCCAAATTCGCCGATACCCTCATGGCCGATCCCAAGGCCGCGAAATACATGACCGGCTTCGCCGTCCACTGGTACCAGAGCACCGACGGCACCGGCAACGAGTTCATCGAAAAGGTCGGCAAGTCCTCCGGCAAACCCATCATGCACACGGAAGGCTGCATCGACACCGTCGGCGACGACGAAACCCTCGGCTCTTGGATGAAGGCCGACTGGTATTGGCAGGCGGAAGCCACCGACTGGGGCTTCCTCTGGGCCTCGGAAGAGGGCAAGAAGAACCATCCGAAATACAAACCCTTCTACCGCTACACCAGCGACCTCATCGACGGCTTCAACTCCGGCCTCGTCGGCTGGACCGACTGGAACCTCGTCCTCAACGCCCGCGGCGGCCCGAACCATGTCCGGAATTTCTGCCTCGCCCCCATTCTCGTGGACGCCAGCCAGGACAAGGTCGCCCTCACCCCGCTCTACTACTCCATCGCCCACTTCAGCAAATACATCCGCCCCGGCGCGAAGCGCATCGGCCTCACCGGCGCCACCAAGGACTTCACCGCCACCGCCTTCCAGAACCCCGACAAATCCGTCGTCGCGGTCGTTTTCAACCAGGGCGATGCGGACAAATCCTTCACCCTCAAACTGGACGGCTTGCCCGACCAGCGCGTCTCCATTCCGGGTCAAGCCCTGCAAACCGTGGTCATAAAACCCTGATTTGTCGGCACCGGCGGAGCAAATTGATGCAATTCTAATGCAATTCCTCCTTGATCTTTAAGCGGGGGTCCCGATTCTGGACCTACCTCGCTTAGGAGATTTATGGCCGAAGTAAACCAGCAACTGATTGCCGAACGCTTGCAGATTTCCCGTGCGACCGTCTCGCGCTGCTTTACCAACCACCCGGGGATCAACCCGGTGACGCGCGCCCGCGTCTTCCAGGTCGCGGCCGAGATCGGCTACGCCCACTTGGAAAAGCGCACCACCAACTCCAAGAAGAAGGTGGAGAAAACCACCTTCGGCGTCCTCATCTGCTCGGACGAGGAGGAATACTACCGCACCGACTACAAAAGCCCCGGCGAACAGATCCTCGCCGGCGTCACCGAGTGCGCCCATCTCAACAGCGCCAGCGTTGAGGTCCACCTCGTCGATCCCAAGGCCCGCAGCCTTAACGACCCCAGCTACTCCCGGATCGAGAAACTCCGCCGCCGCTGGAACGGCCTCCTGCTCGTCTATCCCTTCCCCGATTCGATCTTGGAGGAACTCTCGCTCCTCATGCCCCTGGTTTCCCTCGTGGAACAGTTCGACCACTCCGGCATCGATTGCGTGGACGTGGACCACTACAAGGGCATTTCCGCCGCCATCGAGCACCTCACCACCCAGGGCCACAAGCGCATCGGCTTCTTCACCCGCCGTTACGAGCCCGAGGCAGCTTGGTCCTTCCGCCGCTACGCCGCCTTCCGGGAAAAGATGGTCCGCCTCCGTCTGCCCGTCGCTTCCGAGGACATCGTGAACGTCTTTCCTTCCAAGGAGCTCAATGACGAGGAAAGCATCGAATACGCCGCCGAGCGCACCCGCGCTGGCGTCACCGCCTGGGTCTGCGCCGCCGACCACCAGGCCTACGACTTGATCCGCGGCCTCTATCAGCGCGGCATCAATGTCCCGGAGCACGTTTCCGTCACCGGCTTCGACGGCATCGAAACCCCTCCCGGTTGCCCGGACCTCACCACCGTCCAGATCCCTTTCCGCGAAATCGGAGCCACCGGCACCCAGCGCCTCGTCGAGCGCGTCCGCAAGCGCTTCGGTTCCACCCAGCACGTCCTCATCGACTGCCCCTTCAAGGCCGGAACCAGCGTCGGTCCCGTCCCGACTGCCCCCGTCGCATAGCCCTCTTCAGGCAGGGACCTTTATCCTTAAAGGGCGGGTTGGGGCAGCCCACCCCACCTCAAACGTCCAAGGTCCACCCACGGCCCCTCTTCAGGCAGGGACCGATCTCCGAGCGGTCCGGTTGGGGCAGGCCGCACCACCACCGACAGGTAAAGGTCCGTTACCCGCATACCGAAATCCTTGCTCTTCTGCGCCTTATAGTCCCGTTTCCCTCTATCAATATTCACAGACACGCCCCCGGTTGAGAACCCCCTTTGAATTTGCTAAAATCCCCGGATGCCA
>CAXTTX010000455.1:0-4565 GCA_964247045.1 uncultured Verrucomicrobiales bacterium
CCATCCCTCACCGACAAATCATCGGGACTTGTGTATAAAGATCAGCACTTCAGTGGTGGGGAAGCGACGGGCGATGGTCTTGAGTCCCGGTAGGGACGGCAGATCCCCGCGTCAGGACATCGCCGCCATGGTTCCGGCCCCTTGGATAAATCAGAACCTTGGCTGGAAAAGCTGTGGATGAGGCATTTTCCCCTGAAGTGGTGGGCTATTTCCGGAATCTTGGGGTAGTCGCCAAAAGGCGTCCGATGTTTTCGGGCTGCGGGTCTCTGCATCGTTTTGGATCCTCCCCGTTGCTCTCCAGACGTGACACCTCTCCCTCACTCCGTCATCCTCCCCCCGTGAGCCCCATCACCATCGCCGCCATCAAGGAGCAAGCCGGTGAAATCCCGGTCATTGCCGCGATCCATGCCCAACTCCAGTCGCGCGCGGTCCGCACCACCAAGGGCGGCAAACCCTATTTCGAGCTCGTCTTCGCCGATTCCACCGGCAGCTTCACTCTGAAAATCTGGTCGGACTCGCCAATGCATGCCGCCGCCGAAAATCTGGCAGAGGGCACCGTCGTCCGCCTCGAATCGGATTGGACCCAGAACCAATACGGCGTGAACCCCGGCAAGCTAGCCTGGTTCCATCTCGATGAGACCTCCATCGCCGACTTCCTCGCCGGTGATCCGGAAATCCGAGAAAAACAGGATCGCGACTTCGCCGAGATCCGCCGCCTCTGCGACTCCCTTTCCGATCCCCGCCTCCACGCGCTCTGCGCCCTCTTCCTCTCCCACATGGGCGACCGCTTCCGCCGCACCGCCGCGGCCCGGAAAAACCACCACGCCCGCCGCGGTGGCCTCGTTGAGCATGTCTCCCAGATGATGCGTTCCGCCGAGGCCCTTTGCCCCGTCTATCAGGAACTCAACCGTGATCTCATGATCACCGGCGTCCTCTTCCACGATTGCGGGAAGCTCTGGGAAAACTCCTACCCGGAAGACGGCTTCGCCCAGACCCACTCCATCCACGGCGAAATGCTTGGCCACATCCCCCTCGGCATCGAACTGGTCAACAAGCTCTGGAGCGACCTCATGGACATGGAGGATGCCGCGGAATGGAAGGCCCTCAAGCCCTCCAACGAAATGACCCGGCTTCATCTCCTCCATCTCATCGGCAGCCACCACGGCCAGTATGAATTCGGGTCACCCGTCTTGCCGCGTACTCCCGAAGCCTTCGCCCTCCATTACATCGACAACCTCGACGCGAAGATGGAAATGCTCCGCGACGCCTATTCGCAGGCCTCCGAGATTGTCCCCGGTATCTACGACCGCTTCTTCCCGCTTCCGGCGAATCTCGTCCGGCCCCTCGCATCTTACGTCCCGGTGCCAGTCCCCACCGCGCCCGAAATGGACGCCGCGGATGCCTGAGCGGGCATCATTCGAAGCTTCCTTCCGGCGGCATCGGCAGGAAACTCGCCGCCACCAGTAGCAGGAGGATGAGGCCCACCACGAGGCATACCACATGCCCCACCGAAAAACGATAATAAGGTAGCGCGGTTGGCAGTGCCCGGTGCACCGCGTTGACATACTTTTGAACCGGCAGCAGGAAGAGGAAACTCGGGGTGGAAACAAGGATTCCCACCAGGGAAATGGTCTCGTCGTCCGACCGGCCCGCCATGTAGCCAATGAACGTAAGGATCACCCATCCCGTCGCCAGCAGGCTCGCGTTGAATTTGGCGGGTAAGACTTGGTTCGCTTCCCGGTCTTCATGCATGAGTCTCAACAAGGAGTGCAGGTAGAAGATCCCGAAGATTCCCCTCCAGAACGGCTTGATCGTGCTGTAGACCGCGTTCCTCTCTTTCACGAATCGCCAGTTCCGGTAGATCCAGTAGCGGTCGTAGATGCCCAGAGTGAACAGGCTCATCAGCGCCAGCCTCAAAGGCGAAATGTAGAGGAACATCGCGCCGCCGGTGATCGTTCCCGGCTGCAGGACGGTGTCCGTTGAGAGCGGCGTCGCGTAGGGGTTGACCTCCCCGGCCGTCGCTGGAACCGGTGGCGGTTCTGGCGGCAGCACCTTGTAAAGCGGTTGCCAGTCGCTCATCCCCTGGTACCACGCCAGGTCGGCCATATCGACCGACCGGGCCTTGATCATCGACCGGACTTCCTCTTCGGAGAACGGACCGGTCCGCTCCTCGCCTTTGCCTATGAAAATCTGCATGGGTGAATTCGTGTTTGGGAGAAGGTAATCGCTAACCCTTGTTGCCGCCTCAGGCATGAGGCCCCGGCAGTTTGTCCCGGGACGACTCATAGGCATGGATCACGGAGGGCCGTAGCAGGACGATGAAAGTGAAAACCCCCAGCCCCGTCCCCAGCGGGAAATGCATGCAGTTGATTCCCGCCAGGATCAGCGAGAACAACCGGTTCTTCCTGTCCCGGATATAAAACGCGGAAAGCAGGTTCGCCACCCCGACCGCGATGATCAAGGTGGCCCCCACGATGTAGAACAGCTTGAAGAACACGAAGATCTCCTTCGGCGGCGGATGCTTGGCCTGCTTCCACATTTCCGGATTGCTGAAGACAAAATTGAGCACCAGGAAATGCATCAGCAGGAATCCAAGCATCAGCACCGCCAAGCCCGCCATCACGTAATGCAGGATCGTTAGCAACCTCAGCTGGCTGGCATCGTCTGGAGGCGGGCGGTAAACCAGTGGCGGCGGCGTGATCATGAAGCGGTGGGCAGGTCCGGTTGGAAAATCACGGGTGCGTGTGGACCTGTTCCCGGATGCGCTCATGCATTCTGCCCGCTTTCTATCCGGGTGTCAGCCTAAAAGGTAAGCACAACTTCAGTATTCCCGGACTCCCAAAATCGGCTATAACCAGCGGCACCCGGCCCCGGAATTGCATGTTGCCAATCCCGCCGCTCCGGGGTAGTTTCCGGCCCCGGCAGGAGACGCTTCACCGGTGTCCTGTCCGCAGAACTGATAAAACTACCGCCGTGGGATTTTTGGATGCCATCAAACGCTGGCGGTTGGCCCGACAAGGGCTCTCCTCGGGCAAAAAGCGCCGCGTGCACAGTGAGAATCCCGTTGTCCAGGCACTGGAGGATAGCTTCTGGGTTAAGTTGGCTCTTTATGCGACCTTCGTGGTCAGCGTCGCCGTGCTGGTCCTGAAAGCCTCGCCGACAACCGTTGCGCCGGAGGAATCCTTCCGCAAGGCCCTCTACGGCCTGGTCATCGGGATGACGGCCATCGTCATGTTCCAGGTCAGCTTGCAAGGCCCCTGCCGGCGGAACAGCCGGGTGGTCCTCGTGCTCGGCGGACTCGTCGGCCACCTGCTCATGATCCGCGCCATCATGGGTCTCGTCGATGCGGGAACCATCCCGCCGGTCTTCCGCTTTTTTGCAATGCCCTTCGCCTTGGCCCCCATGCTCCACGGCGTGCTCCTCGGCCGGGCCGTTGCCTCCTTCTCCGCCGTCTTCGTCACGCTCATCGGCTGCCTCCTCGTTCCGAAGGAAGACATGCTGGCCTACATGATCCTCAGCCTCGTCAGCGGCATGACCACCGTCCTGCTCGCTTATCAGGTCCGGAAACGCCTCCAGCTCCTGCAAACCGGCATCTACGTCGGCGCGGTGACGCTCGTTCTCGGCGTGGTCCTTGGCCTTCTCGATGTCTCCGCCGTCTTCGGCCCGAACCCCATGGGTCATCTCCAGCTTCTCGGCCAAGGCAGCGCGGCCGCCTTCGGCACCGCGGTCATGTCCGCCCTCGTCATCAGCGGCCTGCTCCCGCTCTTCGAGGGAACCTTTCACCTCACCACCGACATCAGTTGGTTGGAACTCAGCGACCTCAACCACAAGCTGCTCCGCCGCATGCAGCTCGAGGCTCCCGGCACCTTCCACCACAGCCTCGTCGTCGCCTCGCTCGCCGAAGCCGCCGCCGAGAAAATCGGCGCCAACGCCCCGATGTGTCGCGTCTGTTCCTACTTCCACGACGTCGGCAAGCTCAAGAAACCCGGCTACTTCATCGAGAACCAGCACGAGGGCATCGAGAATCCCCACGACACCCTCACCCCCACGATGAGCTCGCTCATCATCATCGCCCACGTCAAGGACGGCATCGACCTCGCGGTGAAACACAAGCTCAACCCCCGCATCATCGACGTGATCCAGGAGCACCACGGCGACTCCCTCGTCTACTACTTCTACCGCCGCGCCCAGGAGCAAAAGAAGGCGGAGATGGAGAAAGTCGACCGCCGCCTCGAAAACCCCGAGGATCTCCCGATCGTTGAGGAAAAAAATTTCCGCTATCCCGGCCCCCGTCCCAGCACCCGCGAGAGCGGCATCATCTGCCTCGCGGACACCATCGAGAGCGCCTCCCGTTCCCTTCAAAAACCCACACCCGCCAAGATCCGCGCCATGGTGGAGGACCTCGTCCGCACCAAAATCAATGACGGCCAGCTCGATGAGTGCCCGCTCACCCTGCGCGAGATCGCCCTGTTGAAGGACAGCTTTACCGGCACCCTCCGCAGCATGCTCCACAGCCGGATCGACTATCCCAAGGATGACAGCTCCGCCGCGCCGACCAAGCGGGC
>CAXTTX010000456.1:0-1511 GCA_964247045.1 uncultured Verrucomicrobiales bacterium
AGATAATAGAAGTGGTTGTCCTTGTCGAAAAACACGTCCCGCTTGTCCCCCGCGCCGAAGCTCAGCTCCGGCTTCACGTCCGACGCATACGACCGAGCCACGTGGTTCGGCACGAAGTCGATGATCACCTTCATCCCCGCGCCGCGGCAGCGATCCAGCAGGGCCTTGAATTCCTCCAGCCGCTTGTCCGGATCGACGGCATAGTCCGGGCAAACGTCGAAGTAATCCTTGATCGCATACGGGCTGCCCGCGATACCCTTGAGGATATCCGGATCATCCGCCGGGCGCTTCGGATAGGCGGTGCCACTCGCCTGCTCCAGAACGCCGGTCAGCCAGACATGGGTGAAGCCCATCTCCTTCAAGGATTTCAGGGCGGCGGGATTGATGTCGTTGAATTTCCCGCAGCCGTTCTCCGCCATCGTGCCGTTCTGCTTGCGGGTCTCGCTGGTGTTGCCGAAGGTGCGGACCATGAGCTGATAGATCACGGGCCGCGCCGGTTCCGCGGATTGGCTGGGGGCGGTCATCGTCGCCATCATTAGCCCGGAAATGAGGGATTGCCAAGTCATGGTTCAGCGGCCCGCGCGGGAGGGTTTGGGGTTTTCGTCGGTCACGAACTGGGTGGCCACGGCGGCGATCAACAAGGAGGCCCCGCCCAGCATCACCACTTTCACGGGGGCGTTGTGGAACAACTGCTTCACCACCGGTTCCAGCGCCAGCGATGCGAGGATCTCGGGGATCACGATGAAGAAATTGAAAATCCCCATGTAAACTCCGGTCCGGTTGGGGGGCAGCGCGCTGCTGAGCATCGCGTAGGGCATTGACAGGATGCTCGCCCAGGCAATGCCCACGCCAATCATCGTGCACTGCCACAGAACCCGCGACTCCACCCCGTGGATGAATCCCGTCGAAATCAGGGCGACGCCACCGAGCACGAGTGCTCCGCCATGGACGATCTTCCGGCTCGTCGCATTCGCCAGCGGCGGCAACGCGAAGGCCACCAGAAAGCAAACGATGGAATACCATGCGAACGTCTGCCCCGCGAAAAGCGTCCCCTTGTCGAAGCCGGGTGCGCTCGCATCCAGCGCCCCATAAATCTGTTGTGCCGTGGCCAACCCGAAAAACATCCACATGCAGAACAGGCCCAGCCAGGTGAAGAACTGCACCACCGCGAGTTGTTTCATCGTCTTCGGCATTTCGCGCAGCGCGGTGGAAACTTCCGGCCCGCTCAGGACGAAACCGATCGCCGCACCAATCAAACCTCCGATCACGACATGCGACGGCGTCATGTGTTGCTCCACGAGTCCGCCACGCGCGGCCCCTAACAACGCGCCGGCGATCGCCCCCACCGCGGGGAACATCGGGCGGAACTGGAAACGCCGGTGCTTCTTTTTCTCGCTGAGGAACGCCTCCATGTCTTCCGGCGGGTATTCCTTGCTGGTGAAGACCGTCCACAACACCGCCAGCAGGAAGGCCCCGGCACCCAGCGCGGCGACCACGCAGAGGGCGACGAG
>CAXTTX010000456.1:1521-4540 GCA_964247045.1 uncultured Verrucomicrobiales bacterium
AGTTTGAATGCCCACAAGACCGACATGGGGATGCCGTTGCCGGAATTCCCCTTGATCCCGTAGTGGTCGAGCAGGGATGGCAGGGCATTGGCCAGTGCCGCGCCGATGCCGATGAAAAAGCTCTGCATCACGAACCCGGTCGTGCGTTGTTCCGGGGGCAACTTGTCGGCGACAAACGCCCGGAAGGGTTCCATGGAAATATTGATCGACGCGTCGAGAACCCACAGCATTGTGGCCGCCACCCACAGCGCCGGCGAGTCCGGCATGAAGAACAGTCCGAGCGAGGCCAGGATGGCTCCGACGAGGAAATAGGGACGCCGTCTTCCCAACCGGTTCCACGTCCGGTCGCTCATTGACCCGATGATCGGTTGGATCAGGAGCCCGGTCATTGGCCCTGCCAGCCAGAGAATTGGAATCTTCGAGGCATCCGCGCCGAGCTTCGAATAAATCGCGCTCATGTTGGCAAGTTGCAGGCCGAACCCGAATTGGATCCCCAGGAATCCGAAGTTCATGTTGAACAACTGCCAGAATGATAGACGGGGTTTCTCGTGCATCAGGGTTTTCGAGGGTTTGTAACACCCCATCCCAACACCTTGGCACACCCCTTCCGCAAGCACGGAGATACGCCATGAAACTTTTCCCCGCAGCCGGTGATTTTCGCTAAACCGCTAGGGTTTATCGACATCCACCTTGGGCCGATTCCGTTCCTCGCGGAGGACCGCCAGCGCGTCATAAAGGGCGAACAGGATCACGATGAAGGTCAGCATGGCGCAGCCGCCCCACCAGAAAAGCACCCGCCAGGCGCTCTCCCAGATCCATTCGTCGAGCACCCACAGGCCAAGCGCCAGCATCCCCAGAGGCACCATCACCAGATAGCCCATCCACTTCCGGCGCTCCTTGCGGTCGTGCAGGATGGCGCGCGCCAGACCGGTGCTGTGCTCCCAGGTGCCTGATTCCTTCCGGTCCATCGCGGGAAATTTGTCACTGCAAATGCAGCGGGGCAAGCGAGTTCAAATACCACTCCCACAACTTCCACCCGCCGAACATCCACGCCACTCCGCCGAGCGCGAGGAACGGCCCGAAAGGCAGAGGCCTGCCAAATCCGATCCGTCCGATGATCGCCGCGATGATCGCGAAAACCGACGAGGAAAACACCGCGAAAAACACCCCGGGCCAGCCGAAAAACGCCCCGAGCATCCCCAGCAAATGCGGATCCCCCATCCCCATCGCCTCGCGCGGGATCACCGCGCCGGTCGCCTTCCCCTGCAGGGATTTGATATCCGCCAACGGGATCTTCGTCCCGTCGGGCAGTTCGATCTCGTGCTCGCGGATCGTCAGCGTTCCGTCCTCCACCGGCTCGCGGCTCACGCGGATGTCCGTGGCCTGCAGCACGAGACGGTCGGTTGGCCGGCAAAAAATGTCCCACCAGGCAATTTCTTCGCCGTCGATCACGAAAAGCAGCGGCTCCGACTCCTTTTCAGGCTCCTTCAGCACCCACTCGACAGGCTCCCCGAACTTCATCTGCTTCTTCCCAAAGGCCACCTTGCCCAGTTCGACCACTCCCCGCAGCCCCACGTAACCCGCCACCCAGCCGACCGCGCCCCACATCAGGCCTTGGCTCCACGAGCCCGCCTCGAAACCCATCACCGGCAGTTGCGGCCACACCGCACAGGCGATCAAACCCGCCACCGTCCCGCCCCAGGTCAGCGACGTGGGAATGATCATATGCTCGATGTCGATGAAGGTGATGGACACCAACACGGCCATCAGCACCCAGAGAAACGGGACCACCGCCACCGATTGCGGCGCGAATACCCAGGCCACGCCCGTGAACAACAGCGCCGTCAGCAGTTCCACCCCGAAATAGCGGAACGAGATCGGTGCCCCGCACTCCGCGCATTTCCCCCGCAGCCAGAGCCAGCTGATCAACGGCAGGTTCAGCCACATCGGGATGTGCTTTTTGCACTTCGGGCAAAACGAACGGTTCGGCTCGTTCACCGACATCCCGAGCGGCACCCGGTAGATCACCACGTTCAGGAAAGAGCCGATGCAGGCCCCGATGAAAAACGCCGGCACCAGCCAGCTCCACGGTTCGAAGGGTAGGTTGAAAAGGGGAGTGAACAAAGCACCGCCATTCAAACCTCCCGCAACGGACTGCCAAGGAGAAACGCAGGACGCCATGCGGCCTTTACCTAACCTCGCGCCGCAGTCCGTGAACGGCTGCCACGTTTTGGAAGGAAAGCGCCGATCACCGCGATCATCACGACCATGCCCGCCACGACCACGATGGCCCGCGTGACCAGAACATCGACCCATCGCCTCGGCGACTCCGCCGGTGCCACCACGGGTTCGGAAGTTTCCTTCGCGGCCACGGATGCCAATGGCTTCACCGCGTTCCCAAGGGCGTCGATCTTCTGGACGCTGCCATCCGCTTTCTTCCGGTAGATGCCGGCGTTTGGCGAGGGAACCCTCGGCTCGGGGGCCGGTTCCGGAGCTGGCATCGAGCCAAATTCATTCACGATGATATCCCGCGCCGGTGGGGTCGGTTTCGAACTCACCTGGCTCGCGCCGCCCGTCCGCAGGCTGATCTCGGCCTCAGTGGGAGCCGAATCCCCGACCAAATTCCCACCGAGCAACGAGGCCTTCACCCCGCTTGGCAAGACCTCGACCACGACGGACCCGATCACATGCGCGATGGTGTCGGATCCGGTCTCATGCCATGCCAGCCAGATTTTGTCAGCCTGGCTTTCACGCCAGCGGGCCGTCGTGAACTCCACTTTCCACGTCGTGCCATTGCGGCTGTATTTTTTCTGGGGAAGCTGGAGTTGCACCATCCGTCCCCCCTCGAACAGGGTAAAGGCATCCCTTCCCGGCCGGAACAGAACATTCTTGGAAATCAACTGGTCAGCCGCGTTGATGACAGCCCAACTCGGGGTTTCCGCTGCCGTCAAAAGGCCCGGAATGAAGACGAGGAGGAAGGAGAGGTGTTTGAAGAACCGGTGCAACGCGCTTTCCCTAT
>CAXTTX010000457.1:0-4516 GCA_964247045.1 uncultured Verrucomicrobiales bacterium
GTGGTCACCGGCAACACCAACGCGGACCCGTCATCGGTTTGCTTTCACGCCCACAAGCGGGCCATCGCCGAAAAAACTCAGTTCCTCATTTGCGAAACTGCCGGGCGCATCCACACCCGGCACAACCTGATGGAAGAGCTCGGCAAGATCCGCCGCACCATCGCCAAGCAGGACGAGACCGCGCCGCACCTCACGCTGCTGGTCGTCGATGCCACCACCGGCTCGAACGCGCTCCAGCAGGCGAAGGAATTCCACAAGGCCAGCCCGCTCGACGGACTCATCGTGACCAAGCTGGACGGCTCCGGCAAAGGCGGCATCGCCGTCACCATCCACGACTCGCTGAACATCCCGCCCCGTTTCCTCGGCACCGGTGAAGAGCCGGAGGAGTTCTCGATCTTCGAGAAGGAATCCTTCGTGCGCGAGATTCTCTAGCAGGGATTCTTCCGCTTGTTACTCCGGCAGGTGCTCGGTGCAGTATTCCTGGCCATCGGTCCCGATCCGGAATTCCAAGGCGGGGTTCGATACATCGGTCCGGTCGCAGACCTTGCAACTGTGGAAGGCATCGCTGGCAGGGGCCTTCGCCGCGTTGAAACGCCGTTTTCTTTGCACGGATTGCACCACCCGTGCCTGCCCCCTCAGGGTGGGAATGGCGACGAATATGAGATAGTTCGCGAAGGCGGCAAGGAAGAGCGGGAACAGGGTCGGGTTGGAAACCAGCGTGAGCACCAGTCCCGCTCCCGCGAGCATTCCAAGGAAGCGGACCTGCACCGGAAGGACCAGGAACAACAGGATCTCCACCTTGGGAAACAAGGTCGCGAAGGCAAGGAAGGAGGAGGCATACAGGGTGGTGCCCGCCATCGGCACGGAGAACGGATAGAGGAAGCTGGCGAGCAGCACGCCGGCGATGTTCATGTAGAAAAACAGGGATGCCTTGAAGGAACCCCACGCTTCCTCGAGCCCGTCGCTGACCATGAACAGGAAGTTGATCGCGAAAACCAGCAGCAGGATTGTGAACAGGCTGGGCGTGCCGAATTCGGAGTGGGCGAAAAACATCGTCGCCACGCGCCACACCTCGCCGGAGAGGATTTTCGCCCGGTCGAAGGCCAGCACTTCCCCGATGTCGGGCCGGAAGAGCTGCAACACGAAGACCATCACATGGAACAGCCCGTAATACCGGAGGAATCCGGGAAAGGCCAGCCAGCCGAAGCGGCGTTCCATGCGGTCGATCATGCTCATCTCGCCCGGGAGCATCCCGATCCGCCGCGGAATGACAAGCCTCCGCCCGCCAAAACGCGCCAATGATTCCCAAATTCCCGGTGGCATTCCGGCCCCCGCTCCGCTAGCCTCCCTTTTGCCATGGGTCCGGATCATTTCTCAGCCTCCGACGGATTCGCCGTTGCCATGCTGGCGATGATCTTCCTGAGCATGGGTGTCGTTGGCATGCTCTTGCTCTGCATGAAGCGCAATGCCGCCAAACGCGATCCCCATGTGGACCGCCTGTTGGAGGAAATGGAGGAGGCGGAAAAACAGGAGGCCCTCGCCAAAACCCGCGGCCCCGCCCCGAAAATAGCCGAGCCATGGGAACGGAATGCAGACTGGTGGAAGGAATGATTTCCTCCTCCGGTTGACAAGATCCGCCCCGCCTACCAGTCTCGCGGCGTGAGTTCCGACGACCTGAAACGTTCCCCACTCGAGCCTGCCCACATCGCCATCGGCGGCAAGCTCGTGCCCTTCGCGGGATGGAACATGCCGGTCCAATACACCTCGATCATCGACGAGCACACCGCCGTCCGGACGAAGTGCGGGATCTTCGATATTTCCCACATGGGCCAGTTCATCGCGAGCGGTCCGGGCGTGGTGGAGTGGCTGAACGGTTTGCTCACCAACAATGTGGCGAAGCTGGAATCCGGTCAGGGCCAATACACCCTGATGCTCAACGAAAACGGCGGCGTGATCGACGACCTCATCGTCTATCGGACCGGTGCGGAGGAATTTTTCCTGGTGGTGAATGCCTCGATGATCGAAGAGGATTACGAATGGATGATCAACCATCCGGCCGATGGCGTCGCGCTCGAGAACCAGAGCGACCAATGGGCGGGGATGGCCATCCAAGGCCCCGAAGCGGCATCCGGTTTTGCCACTGTTTTTCCTGACGAGATCCTGCCGCCACGCAATGGCATCCTGAAAACCCGGACGGGTTCCATCGTGTGCCGCACCGGTTACACCGGGGAGGACGGTTTCGAATTCTTCAGCCCCAACGACGAGGCGGTCGCCTGGTGGGACAAGTTCCTCGCCGCCGGCGCGAAGCCCTGCGGCCTCGGTGCCCGGGACTCGCTCCGCCTGGAGATGGGCTATCCGCTCAACGGTAATGATTTGTCGCCGGAGCGCTCGCCCATTGAAGCAGGTCTCGGCTTTTTCTGCGATCTGGAAAAGGGTGACTTCACCGGCCGCGACACGCTGGCCCGCCAGAAAGCCGATGGCCCCGCCTTGAAGCTCACCGCCATCCGTTATCTGGAGAAGGGAGCCCCTCCCCGCGCCCACTATCCCGTCCTCTCCGCGGACGGCGAGGTCCTCGGCGAATTGGCGAGCGGCGTGCTTTCCCCATCCCTCATGACCGGCATCGGCATGGCCTACCTGCCCGCCTCCTTCTCGAAAATCGGCACGCCCGTCCAGATCGAGGTCCGCGGCAAGCTGTTCCCCGCACAGGTCGTGAAAAAGCCGTTTTACAAACCTTCGGTCTAGACCCCGGCCATTCTTTTTCTTTCCTGAACCCTGCAAACTGAACACTCGCAAACTTCTTCATGAACATCCCCTCCGACCTCCGCTACGCCGCGTCCCACGAATGGATCCGCCTTGAGGGCGACATCGGCACCGTGGGTATTTCCGACCACGCCCAGGAAGAACTGACCGACGTCGTTTTCGTCGAGCTTCCGCCGGTGGGCAAGGTCGTCGACGCGGGCGACCCGACGGCGGTGGTGGAATCCGTGAAAGCGGCCAGCGATATCTACTCGCCCGTCAGTGGTGAAATCGTGGAAGTGAACCCGGAGGTCGAAGCCGATCCTTCGCTAGTGAACACCGATCCCTATGGGAAGGGCTGGATCTTCAAGCTCAAGGTGAAAGACCCCGCCCACTTCTCCAAGCTGATGGATGCCGCTGCTTACGGCGCCCAGATCAGCTAGGCGGCGCGCAGATCCACTAGGCTTTTTTCGTCACCAGCAGGCCGCGGCCGCTCCAGACGTAGTTCCAGCCGGAGATGACAGTGAGGGCCACGGCGCCCCACAGGAAAACCGGTTGCAGCCAGCCACCCTCCTGGGACGGGCGGGCCAGGTTGCCCAGCCAGTCGAGGACGACGAAGTGTTTCTTGCCGTATTCGGAGGTCAGCCAGACGAGGCCGGTGATGAGGTAGCCGAGTTGGAAACCGGTTTTCCACTTGCCGAGGTTATCGGCGGCCAGCACCTGTCCGGCCTCGATGGCGATCTGCCGAAGGCCGGTGACAAGGAACTCACGGCCAATGATCAAGGCCGTGACCCACACTGGGCAGAGGCCGCGCTCGGTGAAGAAAACGAAGGCCGCGCTCACCAGGATCTTGTCCGCCAGCGGGTCCATGAGCTTCCCCAGGGGCGTTACCAAGCCCATTTTCCGGGCCAGGTAGCCGTCCACGAAATCGCTTACCGCCGCGACCACGAAGAGGGCCAGCCCCCATCCGTAACCCGTCAGGGAGCGTTGCGACACCGCGACGACAAATGCCGCCGTCATGACCAGGCGGGAGAAGGTGATCGCATTTGGCAGGTTCACGTCCGCAATGTGTGAAATGCATGGCTGGATGGCAACAAGGGGTTGCACCAATCCGCCAATCCCCCTACACCGTCTTTCGCCCCTCCAAAAGGCATCTTATTATGAGCAACAGCGATTTCGGACTGATTGGTCTGGCCGTGATGGGTCAGAATCTCGTTCTCAACGTGGAATCCCGCGGGTTCCAGGTTTCGGTATACAACCGCACCACCTCGGTCACGGATGAGTTCGTCGGCAAGAACACTGACAAGAAGATCGTCGGCGAGCATTCGCTGGAGGGTTTCGTCAAATCCCTGGCTTCCCCACGCAAGGTGATGATCATGGTCAAGGCCGGTGGCCCGGTGGACGCGGTCATCGAGTCCCTGATCCCGTTGCTCGACAAGGGCGACATCATCATCGACGGCGGCAACTCCCTCTATACCGACACCGAGCGCCGTGACAAGTGGCTGGGAGATCTTGGCTTCCGCTTCATCGGTGCGGGTGTTTCCGGCGGTGAGGAAGGTGCCCGCAAGGGACCGTCCATCATGCCCGGCGGACCTGCCTCCACGTGGGACGTGATGAAGCCGATCTTCGAATCCATCGCCGCGAAGGTGGATGGCGAACCCTGCGTCACCCACATCGGTCCCGGCGGAGCGGGCCACTATGTGAAGATGATCCACAACGGCATCGAATACGGCGACATGCAGCTCATCTGCGAGGCCTACAACATCTTCAAGGCCGCCGG
>CAXTTX010000458.1:0-921 GCA_964247045.1 uncultured Verrucomicrobiales bacterium
CAAAAGGGTGGCAGCGAAGGCGAGGGCGGCGATGGAAATGGATTTCATGATGGGTTTCCCGAAGTATGGATTCTACGCCGCCGCTGGCTAGATTTTTCAAGGCACGTCCCCCATGCGGGGGACAAGCGGAATGGAACTGGTCCATGGATTCCGATGGAGAATGCGAGAGTGGCATGATCCCAAAAACGGCATGCTTTTCCCACCATCCAATTTCAGGCGGTCCGGCCCAGTCGGTCCTGTGATTGGCAGTCCGGCCTTGCTGGCGGGTTTACGGCAGATTCGTCACGCCCATCAGGAAGCGGTCGCACTCGCGCGCGGCTCCACGGCCTTCGTTGATGGCCCAGACGACGAGCGATTGGCCCCTACGGACGTCACCAGCCGCGAAGACACCCGGAATGTTCGTGGTGAAAACACCATGATCCGCCTTGATATTGGAGCGGGGGTCCGTCTCCAGTTCGAACTGCTTGACTACCTCGCTCTCGGGGCCGGTGAAGCCCATGGCAAGGAGCGCGAGTTGGCAGGGGATCGTGCGGAGCGTCCCGGGAACGTCCTGCGGCGCGAAGCGTCCCTGTTCATCCTTGCCCCATTGGATCTCGACGATCTCCAGACCTGCGAGATTGCCTGCCTCATCCTTGATGAAACGCTTGGTCTGGACGAGGTAATGGCGCGGGTCACGGCCTTGGATGGCTTCGGCCTCTTCCTGGCCGTAGTCCAACTTGTAAACCTTCGGCCACTCGGGCCAGGGATTGTCCTTGGTGCGTCCCAGCGCCGGCTTGGGCAGGATTTCCACCTGCACGAGCGACTTGCAGCCGTGACGGATGGAAGTGCCCACGCAATCGGTTCCCGTGTCGCCACCGCCGATGACCACCACGTCTTTGCCCTTGGCATCAATGAATCCGCCATTCTTATGCTGATCGAGAA
>CAXTTX010000458.1:931-2651 GCA_964247045.1 uncultured Verrucomicrobiales bacterium
CGGCACGTTTCAGCGGGGGCTGCGGCATGATTTCCAACTGGACCACGCTCTTGCAGCCGTGGCGCAGGCTGGTGCCAACGCAGTCGGTGCCGGTGTCGCCGCCACCGATGACCACGACGTCCTTGCCGGTGGCGTTGAGACCGGGATTGGTGCCGTCGAACTTGTGATCGAGCTGATAGCGGGTGTTTTCCGTGAGGAACTGCATCGCCAGATAGATTCCCGAGGCTTCACGACCGTCGATGGGAAGATCGCGCCCTTGGGTGGCACCGCAGCAGAGAACGATGGCATCGAAGTCCTTGCGGAGCTTTTCCGCGGTCCAGGTGCTGTCCTTGCCGACGAAGACGCCGGCCTTGAAGATGATGCCTTCCTCCGCCATGAGATCGACCCGCCGCTGGACGACGAGTTCCTTGTCGAGCTTCATGTTCGGGATGCCGTACATCAGCAAGCCGCCGATGCGGTCCTCGCGCTCAAACACAGTGACGGTGTGACCGGCTTGGTTGAGCTGATCTGCACAGGCGAGACCGGCCGGGCCGGAGCCGATGATGGCGACCTTTTTGCCGGTGCGGATTTCGGGGACGCGGGGTTTCACCCAGCCTTCTTCCCAGCCCCGGTCGATGATCGCGCACTCGTTGTTCTTGATGGTGACGGGCGGTTCGATCACGCCGAGGACGCACGAACCCTCGCACGGAGCCGGACAAACGCGACCGGTGAACTCCGGGAAGTTGTTCGTCTTGTGAAGACGCTCGAGCGCTTCCTTCCAGCGGCCGCGGTAAATCAGGTCATTCCACTCTGGGATGAGGTTGTGGACCGGGCAGCCGCTGGCCATGCCGGACACCATGTGCCCGGTGTGGCAGAAGGGCGTGCCACAATCCATGCAGCGGGAGCCCTGGGCGCGCTGCTGCTTCTCGTCCGAGTGTACTTTGAACTCGCGCCAGTGCTTGATGCGTTCGATCGGCGCGGCTTCGGAATCGGTCACCCGTCCCACTTCCATGAATCCCGTTGGCTTGCCCATTTGGTCTGATCGTAAAGGTATGAAATCTATGCTGGTTCCGGCTTCAGTTGCCACCGGCGCGGGCGAGATCCTTGAGGTTCTCCTCGAAAGCGGCCATGGCTGCATCGTCGCCAGTCAGGCCTTGTTCCTCGACCTTCTTGAAGGCCTGGAGCATGCGTTCGTAGTCGCGTGGCATCACCTTGAAGAACTTGGGAAGCTCCGCCTCCCAGTTGTCCAACAGGAACTTGCCTCGAGGTGAACCGGTGTATTCCGCATGCTTGGCGATGATGGAGCGGAGGCCGTTGATGTCCCCGTCGCTGCACTCGATGAGGCGGTAGAGATTGACCATCTCCTTGTTAAGCCGCTCCTCGAACATCCCGTCGATGTCGTAAACGTATGCAACGCCGCCGGACATGCCCGCCGCGAAGTTGCGACCGGTTTCACCGAGCACGACCACCTGGCCGCCGGTCATGTATTCGCAGCCGTGGTCACCCACGCCTTCAACCACCGCCAAGGCTCCGGAGTTGCGGACGCAGAAGCGCTCGCCGCCGATGCCGTTGAAGTAGGCCTCGCCGCTGGTCGCGCCATAGAGGGCGACGTTGCCGATGAGGATGTTTTCCTCCGGCTTGAAGAGCGAACCTGCGGGCGGATAGATGATCACCTTTGATCCGGAGAGCCCCTTGCCGACATAATCATTGGCGTCGCCCTCAAGGCGGAAGGTCATGCCCG
>CAXTTX010000458.1:2661-4515 GCA_964247045.1 uncultured Verrucomicrobiales bacterium
AGGCGTGAACGCGGCGAATGACTGGCCGGCGCTGCCGTTGAACTTGAGCTCGATGGTGTCTTCCGGCAGGCCCTTGCCACCGTATTTCTTTGAAATCTCGCTGCCGGTGATGGTGCCTACGACGCGGTTCACGTTGATGATCGGGAGTTCCGCGCGGACCTTCTCGCCACGCTCGATGGCGGGCTTGCAGATTTCCAGCAGGTGGGTGTTGTCCAGTGCGGCCTCCAGGCCGTGGTTCTGCGGGATCTGGCAATAGGCTCCCACGTCATCGCCGACATCCGGCTTGTGGAAGATGCTGGTGAGATCCACGCCACTGGCCTTCCAATGTTCGGTCGCTTTGTTGGTGTCGAGGCATTCAACCTTGCCGACCATCTCGTTGAGGGTGCGGAAGCCGAGTTCCGCCATGATTTCGCGGAGTTCCATGGCAATGAAGGTCATGAAATTCACGACGTGCTCCGGCTTGCCCTCGAAGTTCTTGCGGAGAACCGGATCCTGGGTGGCGATGCCAACCGGACAGGTGTTCTTCTGGCAGACGCGCATCATCAGGCAGCCCACAGTCACCAGCGGAGCTGTGGCGAAGCCGAATTCCTCGGCCCCTAACAGCGCGGCGATTGCGACGTCACGCCCGGTCTTCAACTGGCCGTCGGTTTCCAAAACCACGCGGCTGCGGAGGTCATTGAGAAGGAGGATCTGGTTCGTTTCAGCCAGACCGAGTTCCCAGGGGGCACCCGCGTTGAAGATCGAGGAGGACGGCGAAGCACCAGTGCCACCGTCGTGACCCGCGATGAGAATCACATCGGCATGGGCTTTTGCGACGCCTGCCGCGATGGTACCTACGCCGACTTCCGCGACAAGCTTCACGTTGATGCGTGCCTTCGGGTTCGCGTTCTTGAGGTCGTGGATCAGTTCCGCGAGATCCTCGATTGAGTAAATGTCGTGGTGCGGGGGAGGGGACACGAGTCCCACGCCCGGAGTCGAATAACGGGCCTTCGCGATCCACGGATAGACCTTGGAACCGGGAAGCTCGCCGCCCTCGCCGGGCTTCGCGCCCTGCGAGATCTTGATCTGGATTTCGTCCGCGTTGATGAGGTATTCGCCGGTCACGCCGAAGCGGCCGGAGGCAACCTGTTTGATGGCGGAGCGCTTGCTGTCGCCATTGGCCATCGGAACATAGCGGTCGGGTTCCTCGCCGCCCTCACCGGTGTTTGACTTGCCGCCGATGCGGTTCATGGCGATGGCAAGCGTTTCGTGCGCTTCGCGGGAAATGGAGCCGTAGGACATCGCCCCGGTCTTGAAGCGCTTTGTGATCGCCTCGACGGGCTCGACTTCCTCCAGCGGCACCGGCTTGCGGTTACCGCGGAATTTCATGAGGCCCCGCAGGGTGGAGAGGTTCTCGCTCTGGTCGTTCACCTTCTTCGCGTATTGCTTGAAGATGTCGTAGCTGCCCGTGCGCGTGGACTTCTGGAGAAGGTGGATGGTTTCCGGATTGAAAAGGTGGAACTCGCCGTCACTGCGCCATTGATACATACCGCCGGCGTCGAGGGCCGTCTCCTCCGTTTCGATGTGCCGGTCCGGGAATGCCTCGCGGTGGCGGATGAGCGCCTCCTCCGCGACCTGTTCGATATCGGAGCCCTCGCAACGGCTCGAGGTGCCATGGAAATACTTGTTCACCAGTTCCGTGCCGAGACCGATGGTTTCGAAAATCTGGGCACCCCGGTAGGAGGCGACGGTGGAAATGCCCATCTTCGCCATGGTCTTGACCACACCCTTGATCGAGCCCTTCAGGAAGTTGTAAACCGCCTTGTCGAACTCGGTCGTCATCATGTCGTCCTCGATCATCTTGTGGATCGATTC
>CAXTTX010000459.1:0-1395 GCA_964247045.1 uncultured Verrucomicrobiales bacterium
GATCAAGCGTCTGGGTGTCTCCCTTGCGGTGATCCGGCAAATAGGCGGGATCACCCGCGACGGGGTAACCGAGTTCCCACAGGTGCACGCGGATCTGGTTGGTGCGGCCGGTGGCGAGCTTCGCTTCTAACAAAGCAGTTCCGTCCGGCAGGCGCTCCAGCACCTCGAAATCCGTTCGCGAGGGCAAACCGTCAATCTCATCCACCACGCGGGTGCCCATGACATCGGGCTCCGACGAGACCGGAGCCTCGGAGAAGAACGAATCTTCAGGCGGATGGCCGATGACGCGGACATGGTATCGCTTGTCCACGGTGCCCTCGATGAATTGCCGCTGGAGAACCCGGCAGTAGTGCCGCGTCCGCGCGAACAGCACCAGCCCCGTGGTGTTTGAATCCAGACGGTGCACGGGCCGCGGATACTTGGGCGCGTAGACCTCGTTGAGAATATATTGCAGGGTATTCCGGTGGAACCGCCCGCTCGGGTGCATTGGCAGGGGCGCTGGCTTGTGGACCACCAGGATCGCCTCGTCCTCATACACCACCCGGATATTCGCCGATACCGGAGGTTCCACCTCGGCAGGGAAAACCTGAAGGATGCGCTCGCCGCCGTGGACGATGTGATCCGCATTCCGGACCCTGCCACCATAGTCCATGAAGCGTCCCGCGGCCAGGCGGCTCTCCCATTGTTCGCGCGGGATCTGTGGGAAAGTTGCCACCAGCGTGTCCAGAAGGGTCCAGCCCTGATAGGCCAGGGAGACATTCACGGTTCTGCGGTTTTCAAAAGCCACGGAACCGGGCAAGGGATTCGTGACCCGCGCGATTTCCGAGTGCAGGTGGTCAATGCGCTCCGCCATCCGCTCGGGGTGGCTTTTGAAGCAATGCGGGCAGCTCTTCCCTTCGAGATAGCGCGGGTCCTCCTGATCCGTTGCATCCAGCGGTGCCTGGCAGGCGTAGCAGACCGCATATTCCGACTCGCGCAGGCCGGGATCCACCCCTACCCGCTGGTCGAACACGAAACACTCGCCATCGTAATGGTCGCCGCCGCATTCCTCGAAATATTTCAGGATGCCGCCATCGAGCTGATAGATATTCCGGAAACCCTCCTGCTCCATGAATGGCCCCGCTTTCTCGCAACGGATGCCTCCCGTGCAGAACATCACCACCGGCTGGTCTTTCATCTCGTCCGGCAATTTCCGGACGGCATCGGGAAACTCGCGGAAGGTGTTGATGTTCGGAACCACCGCGCCCCTGAAGGTGCCCAGCTTCACCTCGTAGTCATTGCGGGTGTCGAGCAGGGTCACCGGTTTGCCTTCGTCCAGCCAGCGTTTCAGTTCCGCCGCCGCGATCTTGGGCGAAGTGTAGTCCGCGGGCCGCACGCTTTCCATGCCGAAGGAGA
>CAXTTX010000459.1:1405-4513 GCA_964247045.1 uncultured Verrucomicrobiales bacterium
GTAGTCGTTGCGGGTGTCGAGCAGCGTGACCGGGCGGCCCTCGTCGAGCCATTGGCGGAGGGTGTGCGCGGAGAGTTTCGGCGAGGTGCGGCGAGCGGGCTCGATGCCCTCGACGCCGAAGGAGATGATCTCCTTCTTGATCCGAACCAGCATGCGGTTGAACGGCTGGTGGTCGCTGAGGCTCACTTTCGGCTCCAGCCCTTCCAGGCCCGGGATCAAATGCACCCGCGCCATCAATTCGCCGAGGGATTCATCGGGACCGGCGACGAACATGTTGATGCCTTCCGTACTGAGCAGGATCGTCCCTTTCAGATCCCGCTGCTTGCAAAAGCCGATCAGTTCCTCGCGCAGATCCTTCAGATCCGCGAGCGGGGCGAAACGGTAGGTGGAAATGTTCGTGACGGCGGGCACGGCGGAAAAACAGCACGAACCTGCGTCCCGTGCCAGTGAAGAAAATGCGAACTGCACTTCCATTTCGAAATTCATCGGGCGGGCAATGCGTTGGGGACAGCCTCCGCGGGGGGTGGAGGCGCGTCCGGGGCGGGCGCGGGATCGGCCGGAAGTGGCTGCGGAGCCTTCCTTACGGCGAGTTCCGCCAGCACGTTGTTCCGGCGGTTATACTCCGTCATGGTGGAGGCGATTTCCACCGCCTCTTTCCTGAAACCCCGGTCACTGAGGGCCAGGGCCACCTCCTCGCAGGTCTCATTGCGCACCTTGTAATCCGTGATCTCCCCGAGGCATCGTTTCGCCAGGGGCGCCTTGCCTGCACGGGCGGCGTCTTTGGCGACACCGGCAAGGGCTCTGGCCTTGACGGTATAATCGGTGATCATGGTGCTCGCCTTGTAACGGGCCTGGAGATCATCCGAAGGAGGCGAATCAGGATCCACCGGAGGGGAGACCGGGAAAGGGAGGCCGGGATTCATCTCGGGCGTCGGTGAGGAACGCCTCGCCATGATTTCATCCCGCATTGCCCGAAGGGTGTCTTCCGATTGCACCCTCGCCTGCCGCACTCTCTGGATCTCCCTGTTCCGGAGAAAGAGCGAGCCGGCGAAGGGCAGCACCAGCAGCATCAGGAAAGCCACCGCAGCCACGCCAAGTCCGATGATCCAGCCCTTGTTGGAGCGGGTTGCCACCCCAGCGGGAGGCGCGCCGTTACCGGCGAGGAAGGCCGCTTTCACCTCGCGGTCCAGGAGCACCACCAGCGCCCAAATGCCGAAGAGGTTTCCCAACAGGAATCCCGCGGGCGAGATGATGGCCACCACCGCACCGACCATCGCGAAGGTGTGGTTTTTCATTTGTCTCATCCGCCATGCGGCGATGAACACGAACGCCGTGGGGAGCATCCCGAGGACTGAAAGGAACAGAGCCCACATGGAAAACATATGAGATGCGACAAGCGAACGCCCTGCGAAAACAAGCAGCAGCAGGAAACCCAAGCCACAAGATGCCATCAATCCCCAGGCGGGAATGGCCAGCCTGCCTTGGACGGACCGGGGTTTCGCCGGAATGTTGAAAAGGCGCTTCACGTCGGCCCGCAGCAAGATCACGAGACCCCACACCCCGCAGGCGACCTGCGCCAGCACCAGCAAGCCGTTCAAGGAAAAGGCGATTCTTGGCAGGTTCAGCAGGCCGCAGGTGATCAGGATGATTGCCGATGCGATTCCCCATCCGCGGGAGCGGAAAGTTCTCATCCGGTTCGCGCCGATGAAGGCGATCACCCCGGCGATGATGTAGAAAAGGAACGTGAGAAAATACCTGCCGCCCCTCTCTTCCAACACATGCCCGGGAATCAATCCCGTGACGGGGAATTCGGACGCCCAATTGCCGAGGGAGCCATGGTAGTTCCTGACTGAAACCACCCACAGGCTGGCTAGCACGCTGAGAGCCTGCCCCGCGACCAACACCGCGCCCGCCAGCATCATTGCCACGGCGGCGGTCACGACGCTTTCCCTCAACTTCCGTTCCGCGGGCAGGGAATCGGCGGACCCCGCGGAATCCCAAGGAGCTTCTCCTTCACCGGGCGCTGTCCCGAATAGCCCCCTCACATCGCCCCGCTGCAAAACCATGAGGCCCCACACCCCGGTGACTATTTGCGCAAGCACCAGCAGGCCCGTGACGGAAACGGACATGCCCGGTATAGACAGGACTCCACAGGCGATCAGGAGGATGGCGCTCGCCTTGCCCCAGCGGTGGGATTGGAACCGCCTCATCCGGTCCGCGCCGATGAAGGCAACAACCCCGGCCGCCGTGAATCCCAGTTCCAGAACGAGGAACAAGCCCATCGGCAAGGTTGCCAGGTGCGATGGCAGCATGCCCGCGAAGGGCGATGCGGCGCGGCCGGAAATGCCCATCATCCCCAGGAAGATCACAAGGGTGATCACGATCGAAAAGATGCCAGTAACCGCGGCCAATCCGCTGTTGATCATCATGGCAATGGCAGGCGCGGTCACCGTTTCGCGCAATTTCGCGGGCTCGGTGTCGTGGGGCGGCGGGTAAGGAACTGGTGCGGGCTGCGGCATTGGTGGTGGTGCGGCGGGCGATCCTACGGGCTTTTCGCGCGTGATGTTCTCCACCTCCGTTTTCAAGATGCTGGCCTGCTGATAGCGTTGCGAGGGCTCCTGTTCCATCGCCCGGCTGACGACCTCGTCCAGCCGGGAATCCACGCCCGCGGTGCGCGAGGGTGGTTGGAAATTTTTCCCAGGCAGCTCGCCCGTTAGCATTTCATAGATCACCACGCCCAGCGAATAGATGTCCGCGCGGTTGTCCACCTTTGCGGGATCTCCGGCCTGCTCGGGCGCCATGTAGCCGGGGGTTCCCATCGGCCGTTCATCGCCGGCGGAATCACTCTCCAACATTTTCGCCAGGCCGAAGTCGGCGACCTTCAGCTTGCCCTCGCGGTCCATCAGCAGGTTCTCCGGCTTGATGTCGCGGTGGACGATGCCGCGGTCATGCGCGTATTGCAGGGCATCACACAGCGGCGGCACCATGCCCAGCGCCTGCTCCGGGGTGAATTTGTGAGCTTGCAAGAGCTGCCGCAGGTTCGCGCCGTCCACGTATTCCATCAGCAGATAGAAAAAGCCGCCGGCCTGGCCGAAATCGTGGACGGTC
>CAXTTX010000460.1:0-2384 GCA_964247045.1 uncultured Verrucomicrobiales bacterium
GGTTCCGATCAGGCGGGACATCTCGACGAAGCCCGCCGCATCCACGCGGTCGCCGGGTTGCAGGGACACCAGCGAGGTCGTTTCCACCCGGACGGCACTGTTGCCTTCTTGCAGGTAAAAGAACGCCCCGGGTTGGGAGTGCGTCACGGTGCCTTCCACCCTGACGCGGTGGGGTCCGATGGGTTCAGGGCGGAATGGCATCAACCGGTCCAGCGCTACCCGGGGAACCGAGTCGGGCGGCGGCGGCGGCTTGGTCACCACGAGTTCACCCGCCACACTGGCGATCACACGGATGCCGGTCACTTCGCCGCGGGTGTTGAACAAGGTGGCTGCGACTCCACGCAATTGCACCTCCGCATCCACCAGAGCGGCCGGATCGGGCGCCACGGTGTTGGAAACCTGTGCGCTGAATCGACCCGGGTTCGCGTCCAGAACCAGCGTCACGCCGTTCGCCGAAGGATAAAAGCCCTGCACCACGGCGTTGACCTCCACCCGTTGGCAATCTTCCGCGCCGCTGAAAAAGCGATCCTGCCTCACCGGCGGAGCAGGCGGCATCTTCCTCCTCCCGAGGACGCGGATTTTCGATGGAAGAATCTGGGGAGCATAGCCGCCGGGGTCGCTCCGACCCTCGATCTCGATCTCCATGCCCTCGCGGATGCTTTTCAGCGCCGACTCGTCGCCTCGCCAGAAACCCCGCGTGTGGGCACCTTCCGGACTCACCCAGATGCCGGCGGTTTCACTTTGCACCGTCATCGTCGCGCTTCCGTTCCGCCACGTGACGATGCCCCGCACAAGCAACGGTACTCCTTTCGCCGCTTCCTCGCGGGACAGCAACCGCACATCCGCGATGGACGTCAGCGGCTCCACCGCCCGCAAGGGCAGGACACACGTCCCGCCCGCGAGGAAAAGCCACTGCCACCACTTGGAGCGCGGGGGACATGTGAGGGAAGGTTGGGAACTCATCTGGGCGGGCTTTCCGGCTAAGCTCGAAAATGAGCCACGCGAAGTAAACGGAAAACTCAACTCTGGCCGATCGGCCAATAGACCTCCGCACCCCGGATACCGATGCTCACACGGCAAAGCCCTCCTTTACTCCGACCATGCGTCCCTCATCACATCGCCCGGCCCGGTGCCTTTTGCATCTGTTACCGATGGCCCTGTTCTTGTCCGGCCTTGTTGCCGCGCAAACGGGCCAGCTCGCAATGACCAGTGCCGCCTATTCCAAGCCGGATGGGAAATGGGAAGAGTTTCCCACGCGCCTGATAGAAAATCTGCCCGCTTACCGGCCATCGGCCGAAGGCGGGCTTTCGACCTTTGGCGGCCTCAAGACCGGCCGCCGGACCGCAAGCGGGTTCTTCCGTGCGGAGAAATCCGGCAAACGCTGGTGGCTCGTCGATCCGGAGGGCTACCCCTTCATCAACGTCGGCGTGGTGGCTGTTTCCAATCCCAAGAAATCCACCGGCAGGGACGAATGGGCCAATGAAACCACCGACTTCCTCCGCGCCAACGGTTTTAACGGTGCGGGCGCCTGGTCCGACACCGATCTACTGCGAGCCGCGGAGCACCCCGTGGTCTACACCAAGATCTGGAACTTCATGAGCGCATACGGCGCGAAGCGTGGCGGCACCTATCAGAAGGCCGGCCACATGGGCTATCCCAAGGATTGCATCTTCGTCTTTGATCGGGAATTCGAGGCATTCTGCGACGAATACGCCCGCAAGCTCACGGCCACCAAGGACGATCCTTGGCTGCTCGGCCACTTCTCCGACAACGAGCTGCCCTTCTACAACAAGTCCCTCGACAACTTCCTCAAGCTTCCCGAACAGGACGCCGGGAAAAAGGCTGTGGACATGTGGCTCGTCGAACGCCGCGCCGCCCATCCCGAAGAAAAGGGCATTACCGATGGCATGCGCCAGGCCTTCCTCGGCCACGTTGCCGAGCGCTATTTCCGCATCACCACTTCCGCCATCCGCAAGTATGATCCGAATCATCTTTGCCTCGGCCCGCGCCTCGATTCGCAGGCGCTGAAATCACAGGCCATGTTCCAGGCCGCCGGCAAATACCTCGATGTCATCGCGGTGAACTATTACAAGCTTTGGACCCCCGATCCGGAACAGATCCGCAACTGGGTCGAGTGGTCGGGCAAACCTTTCCTTGTCACCGAATGGTACGCCAAGGGGATGGACTCCGGGCTCGCTAACACCAGCGGCGCGGGGTGGGTGGTCAAGACCCAGGAGGATCGCGGCCGTTTCTATCAGAACTTCACCCTCGGCCTGCTCGAGTCCGGCGGCTGCGTCGGCTGGCATTGGTTCAAATACCGCGACAACGATCCCAGCCAAAAGGCCTCCGACCCCTCCAACAAGGATTCCAACAAGGGCATCGTG
>CAXTTX010000460.1:2394-4508 GCA_964247045.1 uncultured Verrucomicrobiales bacterium
CCTACGAACCGCTGGTGAAGTCGATGTCGCTCGTGAACAGGCAGGTCTATTCGCTGGCGGCCTATTTCGACTCCCGCCGCTGATCGTTTGCGGCCAGGAAACCCTCCACGTCGGGGAAACAACCTTCCGGCAACAAGAGTCCTTCTTCCGGTGCGGCCGGGCCGAGAGCCCTCCAGTGCCCCTTGTCCTCCGCCAGATACCATCCCGGCAGCAGCTTCCCCCAGGTGCCCGGCTTGTTGCCGGCTTGCGGTTCACTGGTTGCCACGGGCATGGGTGGATCCTCCATCGACATGGCAATCACCAGTCCCTCCACCGCCAGGCATGGCAGGTGCGTTACTCCGGATTGATCCAGCTCCTCCAGGGCGCGTGATCCGAAATCATGGAACGTGACCTTGTTCAGCGTCTTGCCCGCCATCGCCTCACGCAGTACATCTCCTCCCACCCACACGCCGGATTCACCCGGTCCGAATGAATCGCGGACGATCACTTCAGCGCCGAAGAATTCGGCGAAAGCCAGCGTCAGCCCAAGGATTTCTTCCGCCAGCGTCTCCTTGGTGAAAACCTGAAAAGGTTTCCGCCGTTGCAGCGCGTTGATCTGGCCGAGTTGGTGGCCGTTGATCCACCATCTCCGCCGCGCGCTTTCGCCCGCCGCACGGAACTTTTCAACCAACGGGCCTCCACCACCCGGCATGCGCATGCCCCATCCGGGAGCCTCGAAACGCTTCGCAACCGCCGCCGCCGAGCATGCCAGCATCGCCTGCCTGACGGTCTCCAATCCTGCGTCCGTCGGTGGAATTTCTTCTCCGAATGCCAGCGTCAGCCCGTAAGGCACCTGATAGGGCCACTTGCGGAAAAATCGCCCCCGTTCGAACGAGAACACCGAGCCCCACGAACCATCGCACCACATCGGGATCAACGGGTGGGCCGCCTTCTTTGCGATCAACTCGAAGCCCCTTCGCAGCTCGCCGAGAGTCCCCGTGCGGGTGAGTTGTCCTTCCGGAAAGAGACACACCAAGTCCCCGTTCTTCAGCGCGTCGATGGTGATGCGGATCGCTTCCCGCGGCTGGTCCCGCCGGATCGTCACCGTCTGGAACAGGCTGACGAAAATCCGCACCGCACGGCTTGCCATGAATGCCTCGTCCATCACGAAACGCACCGGCCGGGGAGAGGCCGCGGTGATGAAAAACGCGTCCGCGAATGTCACGTGGTTGGGCAGCAGCAGCGCGCCGCCCTTCGCCGGAATGCGCTCGGCACCTGTCGTCTTGATCCGGTAGATCGTGCGGATGATCGCCGTGCCGACGAGACGGACAAAATCCGCGGGCAGCAACCGGATGATCGATAAACTCATCAGCCCGCAGACTAGCCCGACGAACGCGATTTCATAGCGGAAAGAGGTGGCGGCTGGAATTGAGAGAACTTTTCCCGCGTGTTCGAACCCGGTGATCACCGTCACCGCTATCAACCCGCCGATGCAGTCCTGGAGGTTGACCGCGGCCTGGAGTTCGCCCCGTTTCCCGGCAGGGTAGCGGTCCTGCATCCAGGCATTCAAGGGGGCCAGGAAAACCGCGGCGAAGAGAGCCAGCAGCGCCAGCGTGCAGAGAAACGGCCACCCGTCCGGAATCATGAATGCCAGGGCCAGCGCGCAGACCGTCATTGCCAGCCCCGCGATCGGAACCCAGCCGAGCTCGATCTTCTTGCGCAGCAGGAAAGACGCGAAGCCAAAACCGGTCGCCATCCCCAGCGAGGCGGACGCCATGAAAACCGAGGACAGCGTGCCGAAACCTTCACCGCCGCCGGTGATCATCTGCGCCAGTTTCACCGACCACAGGTTGATGAACGCCGCGAAGCCCCAGAAAAATGCCACCCCGAAGGACGCGCGCCGCAGCGGGGCATCGCGCCACAAGTCCGCGAGATTCGTGAAGTGGCTCACCGCCAACCGGCGGTTGAATTTCCCGCAGGCTTGGGCGGGCACACGCGGGATCGCCGCCGTGAGCATCAGCGCAGGGACGGAAAGGGCGGCCAGGAGAATCAGCGGCCAAAGGGCTGCCGTCCAGGCCATGTCAAAGCCGCCGCCCAAGCCTTTGAAACGATGGTCGAAAAGCCAACCGGCGAGG
>CAXTTX010000461.1:0-4497 GCA_964247045.1 uncultured Verrucomicrobiales bacterium
GTTCGCCATCATCGACCCGAGCGCCCCGTTCCGCGGCTTGGCGTTCAAGATCATGGACGACAAGTTCGGCGCCCTCACCTTCACCCGGATCTATTCCGGCACCATCAAGAAGGGTGACACCGTGCTCAATTCCTTCACCGGCAAGACCGAGCGCATCAGCCGCATGGTCGAAATGCACGCCGACGACCGCAACGAGGTCGATACCGCCCAGGCGGGTGACATCGTCGCCATCGTCGGTATGAAGAACGTCCAGACCGGTCACACGCTTTGTGATGAGAAGAACCCGGCCACCCTCGAACCGATGGTGTTCCCGGATCCCGTCATCTCCATCGCGGTCGCTCCGAAGGACAAGGCGAACGCCGAGAAGCTTGCCAACGCGATCGGCAAGATGATCCAGGAAGACCCCTCCTTCCGCGTCGAAACCGACGAGGAAACCAACGAGATGATTCTCAAGGGCATGGGCGAACTCCACCTGGACATCAAGATCGACATCCTCAAGCGCACCCACAAGGTGGAGGTCACGGTCGGTGCCCCTCAGGTCGCCTATCGCGAAACCATCACCAAGGCCGTCAGCGACAGCTATACCCACAAGAAGCAGTCCGGTGGTTCCGGCCAGTTCGCGAAGATCGACTACACCATTGAGCCCGGCGAAGCCGGCTCCGGCTTCATCTTCGAGTCCAAGGTCGTGGGCGGTAACGTTCCGAAGGAATTCATTCCGGCCGTGGACAAGGGCTTCAAGACTTCCGTCCACAAGGGACCGCTTGCCGGCTACCCCTGTTTGGACTTCAAGGTCACGTTGCTCGACGGTGGTTTCCACGCGGTTGACTCCTCGTCCATCGCCTTCGAAATCGCCGCCAAGGCCGCGTATCGCCAGACGATGCCGAAAGCCGCTCCGCAGATCCTCGAGCCGATGATGAAGCTCGATGTCTTCGCCCCCGAGGAAAAGGTCGGCGACGTCATCGGCGACCTCAACCGCCGCCGTGGCATGATCCAAGGCCAGGAACCGACCCCGGGTGGTATCCGCGTCAAGGCAGAGGCCCCGCTGAGCGCCATGTTCGGCTACATCGGTGACCTCCGCACCATGACCTCCGGCCGTGGCCAGTTCTCCATGGAGTTCAGCCACTACGCGCCCTGCCCGAAGAACGTCTCTGACGACGTCATCGCCAAGGCCAAGGCCCGCGAGGAAGCACTCCGGAAGTAATTCCGGTCAGGCAAAGCCTTCTGAATCCTAGCCCGCCGTCCCGCAAGGACGGCGGGCTTTTTCGTGCAAATCGCAACAATCGGCGGGTAAAGCACCCGAAAACGTAGTAGCTCCTGACTGCAAGTCGTTGAAAATGCGTTTGGCACCCCTCGTGCGATAGAGATTTCAACACCGGTCCGCCGGGCAACCTGAAATCACTATGAAAACGCAACCCATTGTCACCCTGATCATTACTTCCGCGATCGCCTGCGGCTTCAGCTCCTGCGATTCCAAACAAGAGGAAGCCCGCAAGGATGCCGTCGAAGCGAAGGCCGACAGCATGGAAGCCAGTGCCGACCGCCTCCGCAAGGATGGCGAGAAAGCCGCCGACAGCCAGGAAAACACCGCCGACGCGATTCGCAAGAACAGCGAGAAGGCCGCCGACGCCAACGAAAACGCCGCGGATTCCACCCGCAAGGCCGTCGAGAAGCGCGCGGATGAAATCGAGAGCGAGGCCGACAAGGTCCGCGATCAGAAATAACCCTTTCCGGGTCCCCACATAGCAGGGCCTCCATCCGGCAACGGGTGGGGGTCTTCTACTATCGGGAATCCGGAAATTATCAGTCGCGTTTCCAGCGGCACCCGACATCTTGATGGCTCATGAGCGAGTCTTTCGATCTCATTGTATTGGGCGGAGGCCGGGCGGCGAATCTCGCGATCGCCACCGCGAACGAGGGATGGAAAACCGCCTTGGTCGAACGTGATCTGCTTGGCGGCGTATGCCCCAACCGTGGCTGTGTGCCGTCCAAGTTGCTCATCGGCTTCGCGGACGCCGCCCGCCATGTACGCGAGGCGGACCGGCATTTCGTGGACGCGGAGTTCAAAGGCATCGACCTCGGCAAGATGTTCGACAGTGTGAATGAATATATCGGCGGTGTGGATGGACGCTATGAAGGGCGCGGCGCGGCGGCGGGAGTGACTTTGATCCGCGGTGAGGGCAAGTTCACCGGACCCGGGCTTGTCGAAGCCGCTGGAAAAGTTCTGGAGGCGGGCAAGATTGTCATCGCCACAGGATCACGCCCCGCTCCCCCGCCCTTTCCGCACTTGCCCGTGTGGACCAGTGACGATTTGTTTCCTCTGAAGGATGGGGTTCCAAAGAGCATCCTCATCATCGGTGGCGGGGTGATCGGTTGCGAACTGGCCTCGTTCTTCGCGGCCATCGGCATCGAGACATCCCTGTTTGTCCGCAAGGAACGTCTGCTGGGAAAAGAAGACGCGGAGATCGAACAGGTTTTCCAGAAGGAATTCCGCAAGAGCGTCCAAACCCATTTCCACTCCGAACTGGAAACCCTTGAACACGACGGCAGCAGCTTCACCGCCGTGTTCACGACCATGGGCAAACAAAAGACCTTCCATGCGGAGCGCGTGCTCTTCGCCATCGGCCGCGTTCCCAACAGCGACATGCTGGACCTGGAGAAAGCCGGCGTGGCCACCGATGACAAGGGCTTCGTCAAAGTCGATGAAAACCTGGCCACCAACGTCCCCGGCATCTTTGCGACGGGCGATGTGAATGGACGCCATATGCTCCAGCATGCGGCTGCCGCGGAAGTTTACTACCTACGGAAAAAGTTCCTGCGGGGTGAGAAGGGAACCATCCGCGAATACCCCGTCGGCCACGCCGTGTTCTCCCATCCGGAAGTCGCGGCCGTGGGCCTGACCGAGGAAGAACTGAAGGAAACGGGCACGCCGTACCTTTCCATCGTCGAAGACTGGCTGGCCAGCGCACGGGTGATGGCGATGCGGATTGAATATCCGCGGACGAAGCTGCTGGTTTCAACGGATGATTATTCGATTCTGGGGTGCCATCTTGTCGGCCCTGAAGCCTCCACTCTGATCCACCAGGTGATCACAGTAATGAAGTTGAAAAACGACGTGCGCGAACTGGCAGAAACGATTTATGTCCACCCGGCGCTGAACGAGTGCCTGCTGGCAGCGGCGGTGAAAGCGGTGCAGGCGGTGGAAAAGGCGAAATAAGGAGCAGCGACATTCCTGTCGTTGTGGATGGGGCGTAGAAACGGCTGGATCAAAATCCAAAGGTTCCATGGTGACCACGCCGCAATGTGGAGGACAGCAAGGAATGCCCTCCCTTCTCACAAAATTGCTTTACTAGTGTATTAATTACACTTATTGGTCCGTTATGCCTTTCACCTACCAGTATCCGCGTGCGGCGCTCACGGTGGACTGCGTGGTCTTCGGCCATGATGGGGAAGCGCTGAAGCTCCTGCTGATCCGCCGGGGGCTCAAACCTTTCAAGGGCCGCTGGGCCCTGCCGGGTGGCTTCGTGAGGACGGATGAGACGGTGGATGCCGCGGCGGCGCGGGAGCTGGAGGAAGAGGCCGGCTTGCGGAACGTCTATCTGGAACAGCTTTACACCTTCGGCGCGATCGACCGCGACCCGCGGGAGCGGGTGGTAAGCGTGGCCTACTTCGCACTGGTGCGGAGCGCGGATCACCTGCCGGAAGCCGCGACGGATGCGGACGAGGCGAAATGGTTCGACGCGCGGGACCTGCCGGACCTGGCGTTCGACCACGCCAGAATCGTCACCGTGGCGCTGGAGCGGCTGCGGGGAAAGATCCGCTGGCAGCCGGTGGGCTTCGAGCTGCTGCCCGAAAAATTCACCCTGGGGCGCTTGCAGGCGCTCTATGAAGCGATCCTGGGACGGACCCTGGACAAGCGGAACTTCCGCAAGAAGCTGCTGGCCCTGGACCTGTTGGTCCCGCTGGAGGAGACCAGTACGGCGGGATCGAAACGTCCCGCGAAGCTCCACCGCTTCGACCGCCTGAAATACGACAAACTCACCCGCGAGGGATTCATCTTCGACCTATGAAAAACCGAGAACAACGTGTGGCCATTGCCGCGGATACCGTCGCCATCATCGCCGCGGGACGGTATGTCGCCCCTTCGGGCCGCACCGTGGACATCGCTTCACGGATGCTTGTAGCCCGCACCGGCACCGCCCTGCATGACCTCTCCACTCTCGATCCTCTTCCTCCGGAAACTGGTACAGGCCCGGGCGCCATTGAGGTGACTGCCGAAACCACCTTTGCCGCCTTGCAAAGACTCCGGCAGGAAGGAGCCACCGATCTCGGCTGCCTCAACTTCGCTTCGGCAAAAAATCCCGGAGGCGGCTTTCTCACCGGTGCCCAAGCACAGGAAGAGGCACTGGCGCGGGCCAGTGGCCTCTATGATTGCCTGCTGGAGCAACCGGGTTACTATGAACTCAATCGCAAGCATCGGAACTGTCTTTACCTCGATCT
>CAXTTX010000462.1:0-2557 GCA_964247045.1 uncultured Verrucomicrobiales bacterium
AAGACGGGCTGTGAGAAAATCTACGTCGGCAAGCGCGCCAAGGATCACGCCGTGCCGCAGGACGAGATCAACGGCATCATCGTTGAAAAGACCAAGGGCGGCAAGAATGTGGTTAGACTCAAGGGTGGCGATCCGATGATCTTCGGCCGCGGGGGCGAGGAAGCCGCCGAGCTTGCCGCCGCCGGGGTGAAATTCGAGATCGTCCCGGGCATCACCTCCGCGATCGCCGGTCCGGCCTATGCCGGCATCCCGGTGACCCATCGCGATCATAACACCCAGCTCACCATCTTCACCGGCCACGAGGATCCCACCAAGGGCTTCAGCTCCGTGGACTATGCCCAGTTGGCCAAGGCTCCCGGCACGAAGGTCTTCCTGATGGGCGTCGCGCGTCTGCGGGAGATCAGCTCGTCCTTCATCGAAAACGGTGCGGCGGCGGATACTCCCATCGCCTTGACGCGCTGGGCCACCACCGGTGCGCAGAAGACCATCACTGGCACGCTTGCCACCATCGCGGACATCGCGGAGGCGGAGAACTTCTCCTCTCCCGCCGTCGCCGTCATTGGTACGGTGGTGAACGAGCGCAAGAAGATCAGTTGGTTTGAAAACCGCCCGCTCTTCGGCAAGCGCATCGTTGTCACCCGCACGCGTGAGCAAGCGGGCGAACTCAGCAAGGTGCTGCGCGACCTCGGAGCCGATGTCATCGAGCTTCCCACCATCCGCATCGAGAACCCGCCGGACAAAGTGGAATTCGCGGAACTCGTCACCCATGCCCACGAATACGACTGGCTCGTCTTCACCAGTCCCAACGGCGTCGAGCGCTTCTTCGATGCCTTCTTCGCGGTCTTCGGCGATGCCCGCAGCCTCGGCAATCCGAAGATCGCCGCCATCGGCAATGGCACCGCCCAGAAGATCCGCGAATACCGGCTCGCCGTCGATCTGATCCCGGAGCGCTTCGTCGCGGAAGGGCTGATCGATGCCTTCAAAAAGGAGGACATCGAGAACCTCACCATCCTCTGGATCAAGGCCGCCGAGACCCGCGATGTCATCGGCGAGGGCCTCACCAAGCTCGGTGCCATCGTCGACGAATGCATTTCCTATCAGACCGTGGCGGAGACCGAAGATCCCACCGGCGCCCGTGCCCGATTGGAAAGCGAGGGCGCGGACATGATCACCTTCACCTCCAGCTCCACCGTCGACCACTTCCTCGCCCTGGGCCTGGACTGGCCGGAGGATTGCGTGGCCGCCAGCATCGGCCCGGTCACCAGCGAAACCCTCCGCAAAAACGGCCACAAGCCCGCGCTGGAAGCCAGCAAGCACGACATCCCGGGCCTCGCCGCTGCCATTGTGAAATACTTCAAGGGCAAGTAGCGTAGCTGCGCGCATGAAACCCTCCTTTCTGGTTTTCCTGCCGGTTCTCGCCTTTGCCGCCATTCAGCCCCTCGTGGCGGATGTGGGAGACAAACCGGTGGCCGGGGCGGAAATGCTCTTCGACGGCAGCCGTGAGATGCTGGACGCGAAGTGGACCTATTGGGAAGGCCCGGCCTTTGCCTCGTCCCTGCCCATCAAGTGGAAGATCGTCGCCGATCCCGTGGACAAGGGCACCGTCCTCATGACGGACGATCCCGTGGCGGCGGGCGGCAAATACGGCACCGCCGACATCGTCACCAAGAAGGCCTATCGCGATTTCCGCCTGCATATTGAATTCCTCATCAGCAAGGAAGGCGGCAACAGCGGCGTCTATCTGCAAAACCGTTTCGAGATCCAGGTCCTCGATGGTGACAAGACCAAGCACGGCATGGCCGCCGTTATCAACGAGGCCGAGGCTCCCTACGAGCTCTACAAGGGTCTCGGCAAATGGAACAGCTACGACATCGTTTTCCGGGCCGCCCGATTTACGGACGGCAAACAAACCGAAAAGCCGATGCTGACGATGTGGTTCAATGGCAAGAAGGTCCATGAGAACCAGCGCATCAACCAGGTCTGGGGCGGCCCCAAATCCGGGATCGACGGTGGCAATGATGGCGGCAAGGGCCTCACCGATGTCCCCGGCGGCATCAAGCTCCAGTGCGAAGGGCATGACGTGCGATATAGGAACATCTGGCTCAAGGAACTGGAGCTGGAGAAGCCGGAAACGGATATCAAGGATTGAGACCAACGACTCGCCTTGTCGCGGCAATCGAAGATGGAGGGCCTGACCGGTGTCCATTGCCGCCCTCAATGGGTGATTGCCGGTGACCGGTTCGGCCGACGGGGCCGGAGGGAGATGGCGATTTTTGGCGGTGATTTGCCGGAAATTCCGGGCGATTTTTTGCCCATTTTTGCCAAATCCGTGTCGGAGCCGTAGGGTTGCCGATTGATTTTGTCCTTTTTTACAAGAAGTGGTCGTTGAGCCCGACGGAAGGGGGAGAGCCGGGAATACCGGTAACACATTCGTTTTCTGATAGTTGCTAGAATTTGAAGAAACCCGTCGAGAAGGCGGCGCGGGGAAAGTGCAACAAATGATAACCGTTTTGGATTTATTTTCCGAAAATGGGGGCTTCCTTGCCGCGTGAAGGCG
>CAXTTX010000462.1:2567-4475 GCA_964247045.1 uncultured Verrucomicrobiales bacterium
ATTCGCGGAGGCCTTGGAAAGGGTTGGAATACGTGGGGCTGCCTTGGCGGGAGGTGCGATCGGGGAACTCGGGGGTGGTGGTGGAATCGGTGGTATTCATCAACGAGAAGAATACCAAACCGGAGGGCTGCTCTCAACCGACCGGGCGTCTGCCAATATTGAAAGTCAGAAATGCCGCAGATCGAGGGTGTTGTACCCGAAAAACGCGGCGTTATACCGAATCATAAGGTGGCCTTCCCGCATTCGCTCTATGGTGAATTCTCGCCGACCCATGGGAGGAGTTGCACCCGCGGCCGGACGCTGATGGTCCCGTTCGCGTCGGGTTGCGGGAAGCCACTTATGATACCGAGGCGCGAACCCCTGTTGCGCCTCCAGCGGGAGAAAGCATCCGGGCCGAATCCGGATGACCGGCCGTGAGCTTCCGAGGGTTCGCCGGCTCAATCACAGTGGGCTTGCGCCGCCCGGATGACGCCGGTCCAGCCAGCGAATCACGGCAGCGACAATGGAAGAAATGAGGAAAAGCACAAAGAGCACGGCGAATACATAATGGCCCGTCTTGATCAGCTTATCGCTGCCACCGGCCAGTCCGATGAGTCAAAGGGCGTCCCGGAGCCGTTCTGAGGGATGCACCACCCTCCGGGCCGCCCGATGCCTCCTAGGCCATCGGCAGGCGTGGGAGTAGCCCCACCTGGGATACGAGGCCGGTATCACGTGGTGTGAGATTTTTGAAGCCGAAAATATGGCCGTCCGGTCAGCACCTCATTAAGATTCGAAAACCCGTCAACCGGAGCTTGGAAAATGAAAATGAAAGTCTCAGATTTGGACCCGATGGCTTTTACCGAACCCAAATACACCAAAGGCCAAATCAATACCGCTGGGATGATTCTCTCGGAACCTGGTAATTATGGGCCTTGGGATCAACTTTGGGCTGACGATGTCCTAGCAAACTGGAGAGCCTGCCATGGGTATCCCATCAACACTTTCCAAGCGACGTTGCGGTTAAAGCTCAAGGAAATCGATCCAGCTGCTATCGTAGCCCAGAGGATGAAGCGGACCCCCTCCATAATTCTAAAATTGCAGCGGTTCCCCAGCATGAAGCTTTCCAGAATGCAGGACATCGGGGGGCTGCGAGCAGTTGTCGCAAATCTGGCAAGAGTTCGCAAATTGGAACAAGCTTACCGGAGCGCCTCATTCGCACATGAATTGAGCTCCTCCAAAAACTACATCGACGAACCTAAGAAGGACGGCTATCGGGGCATTCACTTAATCTATCGATACTCTAGCTCAAGAGCGCCCTCGTTTAACGGGCTTTCGGTGGAACTCCAAATCCGCACCAAAATGCAGCATGCTTGGGCAACCGCCGTGGAAACGATGGGAACCTTTCTCGGGCAAGCTTTAAAATCAGGCCAAGGAGAGGATCAGTGGAGGGAGTTCTTCGCGATTGCGGGCGCGGCGCTCGCCGTCGTCGAGAAAACCGCCCCCGTGCCCGGATTTGAAAACTATGATGCTGATCAGATCTGCGCTCTACTATACGAGTCCGAAAAGAAGCTGAACGTTCTACATCGCCTGAGGGGCTTTGCTATTGCCGCCGACAAGATCACGACGCGGCGCGGTAAAGGTGCCTACCATCTCATCGTTCTCGACGCGGTGAAGCGCACAGTATCTATCGCACCATATCCGTTGACACGGTTGCAGGAGGCCACGGTGGCTTATTCAGCTATCGAACGCCAGACGAAAGCCGGTCACCCGATTGAAGCCGTGCTAGTGTCCGCGGGTCCTGTCAGCGCCCTTCGGAAAGCTTACCCGAACTACTTCCTCGACACCCAAGAGTTCGCGGCGCAGATAACCAAGTTGACCGCTCGACATCGATTGCGTGGCGTTTTGGGCCTAGCGGTGCTAAAAAAAACG
>CAXTTX010000463.1:0-4473 GCA_964247045.1 uncultured Verrucomicrobiales bacterium
CTTTTCGGCACGGGCGACCGGGCCAGCGAGGAGTGGCTTCGCAAGTGGATCGCGGACCCACACAAGCTGAAGCCAACCACCAACATGCCCGCGCTGGTCGATACCTCGACCCCCGAGGGCCTCCAGAAAACCAGTGACCTCGCGGCATATCTCAGCGGCCTGAAGATGGGCGCACCCGCCGCAGCCGCTCCGGATCCGGCTCTGGCGCAAGAGGGGGGCGTCAATTTCCACGAACTCGGATGTGTGGCTTGCCACAATCCTCCCGACAAGGGGCTGGCGGATCCGAGCCGGGTGCCGCTGAACAACGTGGCTTCCAAGTATCTTCCCGGCGCGCTGGTAGCGTTCCTGAAGCAACCGGAGGCCTATCATCCGTTCATCAAGATGCCGAATTTCCGCCTGTCCGACGCGGAGGCGAATTCGCTTGCGGCCTACCTGACGAAGACCTCGACCGGACAGGAGATCAAGCTGGAGCACAAGTTCCCCGCGGGGGATGCCGCGCGTGGAGCCACAGTGGCCGCCTCGCTCCAGTGCGGCGTTTGCCACCCGGGTATGCCAATGGCTCCCGAGTCGGCACCCGCAGCCTTGGATGCGATTTTCAAGAAGGACTGGGCAGTTGCCGGATGCGTTGCCACCCCTGACAAGCGCGGCAGGTCGCCGCACCTCAACATTGACGACAACGACCGTGCCGCCCTGGTGGCCTTTTCGAAAACCGGTGCGGCTTCGCTCGGGCGGGATACTTCCGCGGAGTATGTGACCCGGCAAGTCGAAGCGTTGCGCTGCACCTCCTGCCACGGGATGGATGGCAAGGCGCCGCTGCTTTCCAATTTTCACCCGGAGACCGCCCCGCTCATCGAAGGAATTGCGAAGCTGCATGAACGGATCGACCAGACTCGCCCGCAACTGACCTACACCGGTGAAATGCTCTATACGACCGCGATCGAGTCGATGATCGCCGGCACCACCGATCCCCGCCCGCGCCCTTGGCTGGGCATGCGGATGCCATCCTTCCGTACCCAAGCCGCAGGCATGGCGAAAGGTTTCTCCAAGCTGCATGGACTGGAGCCCAACAAACCGGCCGAGGTGACGGTGGATCCCGCGCTCGCGGAGATCGGCAAGAACCTTGCCAGTGCCAATGGCTTCGGCTGCACGACCTGCCACGGCATCGGTGACCTGAAGCCCACCGCCGCCTTCGAGGTGGAGGGAGTCAACTTCTCGCTCGTTCCTTCACGGCTCAGGGAAGACTACTTCCACCGCTGGATGGACAATCCGCAATCGGTGATCCCGAGCACGAAAATGCCGCGCTACTCGAAGGACAACAAGTCGCAACGGACCGACGTGCTGGAGGGGGACGCGAAGAAGCAGTTCGAGGCGATCTGGCAGTATATCCATCAGAAGTGACGGGGCAAGGGATGGGCACTGGCCTTGGAAAAGGCACTGCCCGAGCTTGCCTGTTGACCTGCCCCGGCGGGCTTCCTAGCCTTTGCACAAGTCTCCAAATCCATTCATGAAAACGCCCATCACTGTTTCCATCACCGGTGCCGCCGGCCAAATCGGTTATGCCCTGCTTTTCCGTATCGCGTCGGGTGCCGTTTTCGGTTCCGACCAACCGGTGAACCTTCGTTTGATCGAGATCGAGCCCGGCATGCCCGCGCTCCAAGGGGTGATCATGGAGCTGGATGACTGCGCGTTCCCGCTCCTCAACGATGTGGTCGGGACCTCCGATCTGGATGAAGGTTTCAAGGGTGCCAACTGGTGCCTGCTCGTCGGTTCCGTCCCGCGCAAGGCCGGGATGGAGCGGGGCGATCTGCTGGGAATCAACGGCAAAATCTTCACCGGTCAAGGCCAGGCGATTGCCCGCGTTGCCGCCGAGGACGTCCGTGTGCTGGTGGTCGGCAACCCATGCAACACGAACGCACTTATCGCCATGAATAACGCGAGCGGCGTGCCAGCGGACCGTTTCTTCGCGATGACCCGTCTCGACGAGAACCGCGCGAAAAGCCAGCTCGCCCAAAAGGCGGGCGTCCACCAGTCGAAGGTCACGAACCTCTGCATCTGGGGCAACCACTCCGCCACGCAGTACCCGGATTTCACCAACGCGAAGATCGATGGCAAGCCCGTCACCGAGGTCATCACCGACCAGGAATGGCTTAAGGGCGAGTTCATCGCCACGGTGCAGCAGCGTGGTGCCGCGGTCATCAAGGCGCGTGGACTTTCCTCCGCGGCTTCCGCAGCCAACGCCGCGATTGATACCGTGATGAGCCTCATCACGCCGACTCCTGCGGGAGATTGGCACTCCGTGGCGATTTGCTCGGATGGCTCCTATGGCATCGAAATGGGCATCATGGCCTCGATGCCGATCCGCACGCTGGAGAATGGTAAGTGGGAAGTCGTCCAGGGCGTTCCCGTGGATGCCTTCAGCCAAGGCAAGATCGACGCCACCATCGGCGAGCTCAAGGAAGAGCGCGACACGGTGATGGCCCAGGGATTGATCCCCGGCTGACGTTCCGGGATTTTATTCCGGCAGCGTCGTTTCAAAGGCCGCGTGGTAGGTCACCGTGCCCTGCGGGAAGGGCCTGTGGAACGGCAGGCACATGAAATATTCCGGAGGCACGCCGGCCAGCATGCAGCCGGGCTGGCAGATGAACCCGAACCGCTGATAGAAATCCGGTTCGCCGAGGACCACGCAGCCGTTCGCACCGGTTGCGCGGAGTTTCGACAGGCCGCGCTCTATAAGGATCGTGCCGATGCCCTTGCCCTGCATCGCGGGAGCGACGGAAGCAGGGCCGAGCCCCTGCCAGTTTTTCGAACCATCGGAAATGGTGACGGGGGAGAACGCCACGTGCCCGGCGATCTCTCCTTGCCATTCCGCAACCAGCGACAGCGTCAACACGCCATGGCAGCGAAGTTCCGATACGATGAGGGTGTTCCGTCCCGCTGCTGTGAGCGCCACCGCGGAACGCAAGCTCCGTGAGAATTCCTATTGCGCCGGTGTCGTCCACCCGTTCGGGGCGAATGACCAGACCGGGCAGGGATGGAGGGATTAGATCCCACGGTGGATTGCCTCGAAAAATGCCCGCAGTTTATCCCCGTCCAGATCGCCATCAGTCCGCACGCCGCTGCAAAGATCCAGACCAAAGGGGCCGACAGTGGCGATGGCCTCCGCCACGTTGGCCGGGGTGAGTCCTCCCGCGAGGAACAGGGGGATGGAAACGGACTCGCGGATGCGGCGGCTGAGGTTCCAGTCATGGGCTCGGCCGGTGCCGCCCAGTTCCTTGACCGGGAGAGAAAGGTTGCCGGAATCCAACAACAGGGCGTCCACGTGCGGCGCGGCGGAGATCGCATAGTCCACCGATTCCTCGCCGGAAACATGCACCACCTGCACCAGCGCGATGCCGGGCAATTCCGCTCTCAGCCGGGAATAAACGTCCGCCGGCAAATGATCGCAGATCTGGATCGTATTGGTGCGACATCGACGCTGCTGGGCGATGATCTCAGCGGGATCGTGCTCCGAGGTCAGCAGGAAGGTGGCGATGGGCGGAGGAACCGTCGCTGCAATGGCGGCAATTTCATCCTCGGTGATGACACCGGGGCCGCTCGGCATGGCGGCGACCAAGCCGAGGGCGGAGGCTCCGCACGAGATGGCCAGCGCCGCTTCACCTGTGTTCTTGATACAGCAGATTTTAACTTTGGGAGCTTGTTTCACGGCTTGCACACCTTCGGAGGAGGACGACTGTGGCAGCCATCGCGAGGATTGGCAAGATCCCGGCGTTAGTGCTGCTTCTCAAGTTGGCTCCGGATCAGGATTGCCAGGGCGGCGAGCGCGAAAATTCCCAATGCCGCCAAGGCGACCGACTTGGCAACCCCGGGAAGAACGATCGCGCCGCCGCCGGGGAAATGAATCACCGTCCCCGACGGCACCGGGGCAGGAGCCGTGGGCTTTTGCTCTGCCATGTACCGCTCGATATCCGCGATACGCTCATCGACGGTCTTTTCCCCGGACGCAGGCCTGGCGGCATGTTAAGGCCAGTGGGAAACCGGCGCGATCTCAATGATCGCTGATCTTGATGTCCTCGAACTTGGTGGCGCGGAAAGTCACGTGCGTGCCGCCGTCGGTTTCAACGATCAGATTGTTGTTGTCCTGCCAGCGGATGATGACGGCGGGTTCACCAACAGCCGTGAAGGCATTGCCGGGTTCGTTGGGCAACGGGTCGTTGCTGTCCAGGATGGAGACGTGGGTCGTGAATTTGGACGCGTCGCCGCAATCGCGGCGGAACAACACCGCGTTCCGCTTGCCATCCGGTGATGGTGCGGGACGCAGGTTGTCGTTTTTACATTCCGAGAAAAAACCACCGAACCACGTCAGGACGCCACCGAACACCAACACAAGGCCAAGCCCGCTAAGGACGACGGCGATGGTGGTGAGGGTGATTACTGGTGATTTGATCGGTCTCTCCGGGGGAGGAGGAGTAACAG
>CAXTTX010000464.1:0-4408 GCA_964247045.1 uncultured Verrucomicrobiales bacterium
CGTCGACGGCCGCGTCCAACCCTTCGGCCGTCACGACGCGCTGCACGAGGCCGATGCGCTGCGCCTCGGCCGCATCGATGCGGCTGGCCGTCAGCGCCCAGCGCCACTTCCACGGCTCCCGTCGCGCGCTGCCGGTCGGTCTGGATGCCGTCCGTGGACAGCCCCAGCAGGCACAGGCTCTCTATCAGATCCTGACCCGGCCTGTCATCGCCCACGCGGGTGATCACGCTGGAGCGCGCGCCCAGCGCCTGCGTGTGGCAGGCGAAGTTCGCGGGTGCTCCTCCCATCCGCGCTCCGGATGGCAGCAGGTCCCACAGCAGTTCCCCGATCCCGACGACCTTCGGTTGCATGGCGGTCATCATGGGCGGGCATCCCCGTGGAGCGGGGCAGGGAAGGGGTGCTTCAGGCCGCCCTCGCGGGAGCCTCTATCAGAATGGTTGGAAAACGGGTGCATGGGCTTCGTCGGGTTTCCGTGGATGGACTAAATCCTTCCCCGGCGGGAAAAGCAGCGGCGCCACCTTCCATCCGCCACGGGCATCGGAAAATCTATTATTCATCTGCCTGAGCAATTCCTGCATTGCCAGATTCCTTCACCTGTAAGTGCCCCCAATTCGGATTGCCGGACCCGCCCGCACGTCACCACAGGGCGGGAATTCCGATTTTCCGCCTCATTTCCGCGTCCCCGAACCTGTCATGATGTAGGTAAACCTGTTATGACAGGAACCTTCGAAAGGTTCCATTTCCCGGTTGCGGTGTTGGCGCATTCGGATGCCTTTACTGATTCACGCAGGCCACCGGCACCTTTTCCCAACCGGTGCCAACCCTTCCTGCCCGTGTCCTACCGGGGGATTTTCCCCAAACCCAAAGACCCACAAAAAACCATGAACCATCACAAACCACTATCCCGGAGGCGTGCCGCCGCCCTTATGGCAGGGCTGTTGCTCGCGCCCTCCGGACTGAACGCGGCCCAGT
Source organism: uncultured Verrucomicrobiales bacterium (assembly GCA_964247045.1). Classification (GTDB taxonomy): domain Bacteria; phylum Verrucomicrobiota; class Verrucomicrobiia; order Verrucomicrobiales; family Akkermansiaceae; genus Luteolibacter. Next base: position 973 of record CAXTTX010000464.1, read on the forward strand.
TGGCCTACGAAGGCTTTGACTACGCCGTCGGCTCGGGGAATCTATCAGGCCTCAACGGAGGCAGCGGCTGGAATGGCTCCTGGCGCACCGTCAACAACGGTGCCGGGGACGTCGTGACCGGCAGCCTCGCGGCCGCGGTCAACTCCCCCACCGGTTATGACGCCCGCTCCATGGGCAATTCCTGCAACCTTCCCAACAACCGCCGCATCGGCCGCAAGCTCGACACCTCCGCCACCGGGCCATTCGCCCCGCTGGGATTTGTCAACGGCAATGGCCAGATCGGCGTGGATGGCAAGACGGTTTACCTCAGCTTCATCCAGCAGCCGAACGGCACCAGTGCCTACTATGAGTTCGAGTTCCACCGTGGCGATCTCGGCGATCCCGGCCGCATCGGCGGCATCGGCAACGACCAGGGGGCGAACAACGTCAACCTGCGCGCTCCCAACGGAACGCACACGATTGTCGGGCCCGGCAACACCGGCGTCAATTTCTACGTCGTCCGCATCGATTTCAAGAACGGCAACGACGACGTCTATGTCTATCAGAATCCAACCTCGCTCACCGAGCCGGGCGTGGCCACCCTGACGAAACTCAATGCCGCGGACATGTCCTTCGACGGGCTCTCCTTCGGCGCCTTCAACAACAGCAGGACCGTCGCCCATGACGAGGTCCGCGTGGGCCAGACCTGGGAGGATGTCGTCGTCCCCGCCACCGCCGGTCCGGCGATCACCCGCCAGCCGAAGGCCTCCACCACCGGCTATGTCGGCGGCACCGTCATCCTCCATGCCGATGCCAGCGGCCAACCCCTTCCCACCTATCAATGGTACAAGGGCGTGAATCCCATTATCGGCCAGACCGGCAAGGACCTGACGCTTTCCAACCTCCAGGCATCCGACGCGGCAACCTACAAATGGACTGCCACGAATGGCGGCGGCACCGCCACCAGCAGCGATGCGGTGGTCGTTGTGAACACCGCACCCGCCGGCCTGCTCGTTTACGACGGCTTCGACTATGACACCGGATCCGGCAGACTCCCGGGCAATGCCGGTGGCGTCGGTTGGGCAGCCCCTTGGGCGAACGTGGACGCGGGCGGCATCAATGTCGTCGCCGGCAGCCTCGCCGCGGGAACCAACGGCCCGAATGGCCATGACGCCCTGTCCAACGGCAACAGCGTCCTCACGCCGAACGCCCAGCGCGACGGACGTCTCATCGATACCTCCCCGACCAGCAGGCTCGCCACCCATCCAAGTGGCTCGTTCATCGACGGCCTCGGCAATGTCGGCGCGGATGGCAAAACGGTTTATATCAGCTTCCTCCAGCAGCCAAACGGCACCACCTTGTTCTACGAGTTCGAGTTCCACCGTGGCAACCTCGGTGACCCGGGCCGCATCGGCGGCGTCGGCAACGACACCAACAATCCCACCGTGTCGCTCCGCACCGGTGGCGGTGCGCCCACCCTCATCGGTCCTGGCAGCACGGGCGTGAACCTTTACGTCATCCGCATCGACTACAAGGCGGGCAACGACGATGTCTACGTCTATCAGAATCCCGTTTCCGCCACGGAGCCGGGCACTCCCACGCTCTTCAAGGGAGCCGCCTCGGACATGTCCTTCAACGGCATCTCCTTCGGTGCCTTCGTCAACGGCCGCACCGTCAGCCACGATGAGGTCCGCATCGGCGCGGCCTGGTCGGACGTGATCTTCGGCACCAGCCGCCGCGATCTCACCTGGAAGGGGGATGGCACCGCGAACCAATGGAACTTCGCCGCCGCGAACTGGGATGCCGGCTCCGGCCCCACGACCTTCGTCACCGGCGATCCCGTCCACTTCGACGACTCCGGCTCCGACACCCCGAACGTCAACGTGACGACCTCCGTTTCCACCGCCTCCATCACCGCGACGAATGCGACGAAAAACTACACCCTTGGTGGTGCGGGCTCGGTCATCAGTTCCGGTCCTTTGACGAAGTCCGGCGCGGGTGCCTTCAACCTCAGCGGTTCGTCCTCCTTCAGTTCTTCCCTTGTCGTGAACGGCGGCAGCCTCGGACTGAACGGCACGACCACCGTTGGCGGAAATCTCAACCTCGACGTGGGAACGACTGCCGCCACCCTTGGTGGAACGAATACCTTCAGCGGGAGCGTCTTCGCCAACGCCGGCAACCTCACGCTCAGCGGAACCAACGCCTTCACCGGCTTTGCCTCGACGAACGCCATCGTCACGATCTCCGGCCCCACGAACATCGTCGGCCCGGGCGGCACGACCGTCTTCTTCGGCAACCTCACGGGCGCGAATTCCACCGTGAATATCGAGACGGGGGCCAACCTGAGCATCACCGGCACCCTCAATGACGCCCTGGTCTTCGGACGCGACGGCGGCAGCGCAACGGTCACCCACAACGGCGGCACCATCACCTACAATCCATCCAACCGCGGTGAGGCCTTCATCGGCGCCAGCGCCAGCGGGGCGACCACCGCCAGCTACACCATGAATGGTGGCACGCTCGACATGACCGGAAAGCGCCTCGGCCTTTCCATCGGTCCCATCACCTCCACGCTCACGCAGACGGGTGGCATCATCAATACCAGTCAGCTGGACCTCGCGACCGGCACCGGCAACTACAGCCTCACCGGTGGCACCATCAACATCGGAGCGGGCGGCCTCACCTCCGCGAGCAACCTCTATCAGCTCAACCTCGGCGGCGGCACCGTCGCCGCGACGGCCGAGTGGGCGACGACGCTTGCGATCAACCTGACGGGCACCAATGGCAACACCACCTTCAACACGAATGGTGCCATCATCAGCCTCAATGGTGACATCACCGGCTCCGGTGGTCTCGTCAAATCGGGCGACGGCATCCTGTTGTTGAACGGAGCTGCCAACGGCTACACGGGAACCACCCAGGCAAACGCGGGCGAACTCGCCGGCAGCGGCAGCGCTTCCTCCGCGCTCACCGTGGCATCCGGCGCGGTGCTGTCTCCGGGCAATTTCGGAATGGGCACCTTCGCCGCCACTTCCGCCACGCTCGCTTCGGGTTCCACCCTCAATGTCCAGATCAACAGCCTTGATCTGACCGGTGACAAGCTGCTCGCCTCCGGCGCGGTCAATCTCGGCGGGGCGATCCTCACGGCGGATGACTTCGAGTTCGAGACACTCCCACCCGCCACGAGCTTCACCATCGTGCAAGGCTCCAGCATCACCGGCACCTTCACGGACTATCCGCAGGGAACCGAGATCATCATCGGCGCGAACACCTACGTCATCAGCTACACCTCCACGCAGGTGAAACTGACGATCGGCGGCGGCGGTGGCACTCCCTATGAAAACTGGGCCACGAGCAAGGGCCTCGACGGTTCCCCGGGCAAGAATCCCGCCTTCAGCGCGGATCCCGAGCTTGACGGCATCGGCAACGGCCTCGAGTGGATCCTCGGCGGCAACCC
>CAXTTX010000465.1:0-4372 GCA_964247045.1 uncultured Verrucomicrobiales bacterium
CGGGTGCTGTGGGGCGGAATGAATTCCGCGGTCCGGTGGAGAGACGGGTGCTATGGGGCGGAATAAATTCCGCGGTCCAGGAATGTCCGGAGGTGGTTGCTGGACAAACCGCATTTTTTGGGCGAAAGAGGAAGCCGAGGATGGATTTGGAGATGCCGGAGCGTTCGCATTTGTGCGACTCCCACCGCGAGGAGGTGGCGAGCCTGGTGACCCATGCCGCGGGGGTGGTGTTCAGCTTCATCGCACTGGCGGTGATGGTGTTCATTTCGGATGGCGATCCGCTGAAGGTGGTCTCTTCCGTGGTGTTTGGTCTTTCACTGGTGCTGCTGTATTCGTCCTCCACGCTGTATCACTTTTTCACCTCGTTGCGGTGGAAGGCTTATTTCCAGTCGCTGGACCACGCGTGCATTTACCTGCTCATCGCGGGATCATACACACCGGTGACCTTGATCACGCTGAAGGGGGCGACCGGTTGGTGGCTGTTCGGCACGGTATGGACACTGGCGATTGCCGGGGTTTTGTTGAAGACTTTCTGGAAGGGAAAGAAGGACCATTGGATTTCCACGACGCTCTATCTGGTGATGGGTTGGCTGATCCTGCTGGCGATGGGACCTCTCGTGAGAGGCCTGCCAATGGCGGGCGTGTGGTGGCTCGTGGCGGGAGGGCTGGCGTATTCGCTGGGAGTGGTTTTCTTCGCATGGCGCAAGCTGCCGTTCAACCACGCGATCTGGCACCTGTTCGTGCTTGGCGGAAGCGCGTGCCACGTGCTGGCAATGGCGCGGTATGTGCTCAATTGAAGGGTCGTTCGCATGCCGGAGTTGCCAGAAGTTGAAACGACACGCCGCGGGATCGAGCCGTACGTGAAGGGTGAGAAGATCAAGGAGGTGATCGTCCGGCGGCATGATTTGCGGCAGCCGGTTTCGGAGGATCTCACGGAGATCGAGGGCAAGAAGATCCAGGCGGTGACGCGGCGGTCGAAGTATCTGCTTTTCGAAATCAGCGATGGCACGACGTTGCTTGTTCACCTGGGCATGTCCGGTAGCCTGCGGATCGCGCGACCGGCGGACCCGTGGAAGAAGCATGACCACGTGGGGATCACGCTGGGGAGCGGGAGACAGATGCGCTTTCATGATCCGCGGCGTTTCGGGATTTTCCTGCGGCTGAAGGAAAAGGAGCCGATGGGGCATCCGTTGTTGCGGGGGCTGGGCCCGGAACCCTTCGACGAGGCCTTTTCGGCGGATTACCTGAAGCCGCTGTGCGCGAAGCGTTCCGCCGCGATCAAGGTGGTGATCATGGACGCGAAGATCGTGGTGGGCGTGGGGAATATCTACGCGTCGGAGGCGTTGTTCCGGGCGGGGATCAAGCCGCAGACGCCGGCGAAGAAGGTGACGAAGCCGAGGCTGGAGAAACTGGTGGCGGCGATCCGCGCGGTTCTAACAGATTCGATCGAGGCGGGCGGGACGACGCTGAGGGATTTCCTGCATTCCGAGGGAGAGCCGGGGTATTTCATCCAGATGCTGAATGTGTATGAGCGGAAGGGCGAGCCATGTAGGGTGTGTGGCACTCCGATCCGGCATGCGGTGCTGGGGCAGAGGTCGACGTATTGGTGCCCGGTGTGTCAGAAGTGACAGACCGTGGCAGAGCTGCCACCACGGACCGCTCTTCAAGGCCGGGACCGTTATCCCTAACAGTCCGGCGGGGGACGGCCGCAATGAAGGATAGGTCCGCATGCCGGCAAACGCAGAAAACCCGGTCTTCCGATTCAGGCCCCCTAATTGCAGGATGCCTGCCACCGCCGGACCGTTAGGGATAACCGTCCCTGCCTAAGAGGCTGCCTTCATGCCACACACCCTACTTCCCCGACTCTATCAAATCCGCCAGATGGTTCCCATGGGCGGTGACCCACTTGCCCTTGCGGATGACCTTGGTGAAGCCGAGGCCGCTGGCGGCGGCGGCCTTGAAGACTTCCCACGCCTGGTCGGCGAGGATGCCGGAGACGATGAGGTCGCCGCCGGGGGCGAGGGATTTCGCGATCACCGGCCATGCCTGGATGAGGACGGTGGAAAAGATGTTCGCGAAGACGACGTCATAGCCTTTCTTGCGGGGTTTCCACACGAGGATGTCCTGCTCCGCCATCTGGATGTCCGGGGCATCATTGCGCCCGGTGTTGCGGATCGCCACGGCAACCGCGAAGGGATCGAAATCGCAGGCGTAGATTTCACCGGCCCCCAGCTTACGCGCCGCGATGGCGAGCACGCCGGTCCCGGTACCGAGATCCGCGACGGACCACTTCGTCCCCTCCCGGGCGCGGGCCACATCGACCAGCAAGCGCAGGCAGGTGGAAGTCGTCGCATGGTCACCCGTGCCAAAGGCCATCTCCGGCGGGATCGTGATGATGTGACGCTGTGGATATTCCTTTTGGATTTTCGCGAGTTCCTTCACCCGGCTTTCCGCGGTGACCAGCAGCGCGTCGCGCACCTTCAGCGGTTTCGGGACCTCGACCGGTTTCGTCCACTCGCCACCGATCGGGCGCACGACACCGCCGAATTGCTTCGCGATCGTCTCACCGGCCTTCTTGGTATCGCAGAAGACCTGCACCCGGATGGATTTCCCGCCCTTGATGATCTCGATGACCAGGTTCGGGTTGCCGACAAAGCGTTCTTCCCACGCGTCCATCCATTTGACGGCGGAGAGTTTGGTCCAGACGAACATAACGGGCTTTGGCGGGGAATAAAAAAGCCCGCCGTGGCAGCGGGCCTTTGGACGAAAAAATGGAGCGGGCGATGAGATTCGAACTCACGACATCCACCTTGGCAAGGTGGCGCTCTACCACTGAGCTACGCCCGCGTTGCGAAACGCGTGGGGGCTTTCTACATGGGGGCCGGGGACGGGCAAGAGAAATTTTCCAAATTTCCCGTGCGATTTTTTGGGAGGCGGGTTTTCCTTGCCGCGCCCATGTCCGACAAGCTCGCCGAGATCATCGCCACGAAACACCTTGAGGTGGAAGCCCTGATGCCCCGCGCGGCCCTGTTGCGGGCGGGTGCCTTGCAGCGGAATGACTTCGGCGGATTCCGGGCGGCACTGGACCGCGGGCCGGGCCGGCTGGGGGTGATCGCGGAGGTGAAAAAGGCGTCTCCTTCGGTGGGCCTGATCGACCCGGATTTCGACCCCGTGCGGCAGGCAAAGCGCTATCTGGAGGGGGGCGCGTCCTGCCTTTCCATCCTCACGGATGAAAAATACTTCCAGGGATCCCTGAGCTATCTGACGCAGATTTCAAAATTTTCCGATGCCCCGCTGTTGCGGAAGGATTTCATGATCCACGAGGTGCAGATCCACGAGGCGGTGGTGACCGGTGCCGACGCGATCCTGCTGATCGTGGCGGCCCTGAATGATGAAACGCTGCGGCGGCTCTACGACGAGGCGAAGGCGTTTTCCCTGGATGTGCTGGTGGAAGTGCATGACTTGCGTGAAATGGAGCGGGCGCTGGAACTGGGCGCGGACCTCATCGGGGTGAACAACCGGAATCTAAAGACCTTCGCGGTGGATCTGGCGACGACGGAGGCGCTGGCCGAAGAAGTGCCGGACGAGGTGCTGTTGGTTTCCGAAAGCGGAATCAAGACCCCCGAGGACGCGATGCGGGCCCTTGAGGCCGGGGCAAACGCTGTTTTGATCGGTGAGGCGCTGATGCGAGCGCATGATCCGTCGCGGGAGATCGAGGCGTATTTGGATCTGGAGCTGAAGTGAAGTGGACGGTTTCCCCGCAATGCCGGGGGATCTTCGGAACGGCGAGGCCGCCGTTCCCTACCGTTTTTAAAGGAGGAGGATCTTTTTCGGAAACGGCTCTTGTCCGGGGCAGGGTCCCTGCCTTACGCTCGCCCAACCTTTGCCAAGCGTGCCCCAAGCCGAAGCCAACACGTTCATACTAGGAGTTTTACCGTCCCGCTGGGGTTCCACGCGCTTCCCGGGAAAGCCGCTTCATCTCATCGCGGGCAAACCCTTGATCCAGCATGTCTGGGAGCGCTGCCAACAGTGTTCGCTGCTCGACGACATCATCGTCGCCGTGGACGACGAGCGGATCAAGGTGGTGGTGGAAGCCTTCGGCGGCAAAGTGGCGATGACCTCGCCGAACCATCTGACCGGAACGGACCGCATCGCGGAAGCGGTGAAGGCCGTGCCGCACGCGACCCACATCGTGAACATCCAGGGCGACGAACCGCTGATCGACCCGGCGCTGATCGACGAACTCGCGGCAGCCATGACGGCCGATCCGACCCTGGACATGGCCACCGCCGCGAACCCCTTGAACCCCTCCGACCCGGCGGTGAACGACCCGAACGTGGTGAAGGTGGTGACCGCCTTGGATGGCCGCGCC
>CAXTTX010000466.1:0-4371 GCA_964247045.1 uncultured Verrucomicrobiales bacterium
CGAGTTCCGCCGCGAGTGACCGGGCCAGCCCCTCGACGGCACCCTTGGCGGCGGCGATGGAAGCGTGGAAGGGCATACCTTGCGCCACGGCCACCGTTGAGAACAGCACCACGGATGCGGACGGAGCCGCTTTCAATACCGGTAGCGCGGACTGGATGGCTGACACGGCGCCGAGAAGATTTACCGCCAGGTCATTCGTGAAATCCGAGGCGGTGAGCCGGTGGAAGGGCTTCAAGGTGATGCTGCCGGGAAAATAGACGAGGCCATCGATTACCGGAGGCAAGGCCAGAGGACCCGGTTCCGCCGCGTCGAACGCTTGCACCGGGATGCCGAGGCTTTCCAGTGGCCCCGGCGTCCGGGCCGCTGCCAGCACGGAACAGCCTTGTTCCAGCAACAGACGGGCAGTCGCGAGGCCGATTCCCGAATTTCCGCCAATCAACAGGATGGTCCGCGACATGAACGAAGGTGGCGGGCCTTGGGTGCCGGTCAAGGTTGGCTCGGGAATTATTTCTTCTAAGAAACCTTGTCCTCGCGTGTCATAGTGCCTGCTATGAAATCTCTGGTCTGTTTGGCCCTCGCCGCGATTTTTTTCCCCATTCACCTCATGGCCCAGGACATGGATGCTCTCCGCGCGGAGCGGGAAAAGCTCAAGACCCGCGGCATGTGGCGGGATTTGGTGACCCAGTATCGGGAAAAGCTAATGCCCGTTTCGGACAGCGAATCGGCCCAGGATCTGGAGCGCGCGGTGGAGGCGCTGGGGCAATTGGGCGCATGGACGGAATTTGACGGGCTATTGGAGGAGGCAATCGCCGCGCATCTGGAGAACGGCGGCTTCCTGACCTCTGCGGCGAAAGCCTACCGGGACGCGCCACACGCCGGGCAACTGGTCGCGGGGGATTTCCAGCGCTCAAACGCGGGGCGGTACTATCAACCCGGCCGGGGACGGATGCCACAGGTGGGCGAGGGCGAGGCTTCGGCCGGGAATTTCGTGCGCACCGATTACCGTGACCATATCCGGGCGATACAGCTCTTCCGCCAGGCGACGGTGAAGGTGGGGAATCCTTCCGAGGGAATCCTTGCCTGGCGCGAGATGGCGAACGGACTGATGCGCCGCGAGGCGTGGAAACTTCAGACACTGACTCCCTTGGAAACCTTGCCGGAGTGGAGCGAACCCGGACCGGAAGGCGGCACAGAGGGCGCGCCCTGGAGTGGCGACCAACCCGTGCTGTTTGCTGCCCCCGTTTCCTGGGAAGCCGCGAAGAACGATGGCGAGCGCTGGCGTTTCGCCTTGGCCGAGCAGGCGCGTCTCAGTCCGGAGGAATACACCACTGCCCTGATGATCTACGAACGGGCGCGGTTTGCAGCCGGCCAGTTCGGCACCGAGACACTCGCCTCCTACGGCTGGTGGCAGCAGCAGAATCCGGAAAGCCTCAAAGGCATTCTGGAAGTGGACACGCTGGCCGAGGACGAGTGCCTGGCGAAAACCTCCGATGGCGTCCGCCGGTTCAAGCTGGCACCGGAATTCCATTTCATCGCGCTCTATCGGTCGATCCTCGATAACAAAGGGATGGGCGGAAACGCCGGAGACGCGCTGGTGCAGGTGTTTCTCAACCGTCTCCAGTTCGACAAGGCCCACGAGGTGCTGGAGCAAACCATCGCGAAACACGGCCCCGGCAGCAATGACTCCCGGAAAACACTCCTGCGGCAGATCACCGGCAATTGGGGGCGCTTTGACACCCCGGAAACTGTCCCTACAGGCACCCGCCCGAGCGTGCCGCTGGTATTCCGCAACGCGACATCGGTGCAGATGACCGCCGCGCCCGTGAATATGGAGGCGGTCCTTCGGGATACGATGGATTTCCTGAAGGGCGAACCGCGCGAAATCGATTGGGAGCGGACGAATCCAGCGGCCATCGCCCAGCGACTGATCCAGGGAAACGGCGGCAAATACATCGGGAAGACCGAGGCGGAGTGGGAGGTGAAGCTCACACCGGAAGAGAAGCATCGTAACACGCGCGTGGATGTTCCGGTGCCGGTTGAGAAGCCCGGTGCCTGGTGGATCAGCGGAAAACTGCCTGACGGTAATTCCTTCCACGCTCTCACTTGGAACGTGGACTCGACTCTGGTGCAGCGCGACGTGGGCGGGAAGAAGCAATGGTGGGTCGCGGAGGCCGGAAACGGTGCACCGGTCGCGGGGGCGGAGATTCAGTTTTTCGGTTACCGGACGGTCTATCTGGAACGGAAGAAGCCCGGCGAGCGCAACATCGAGGTCCGGACAAAGGAGTTCAGCCGCACGACGGATGAAGACGGTAAGACGCTCTTGAAACCCGGCGATTGGGATGAGCAATACCAATGGCTGGCGATGGCCCGCAAGGAGGGCAAGGCAACCGCCTTTTTCGGCTTCATGCCCTATTCGGTCGGTGAGCCACAGCTTGAGAACGGAAACCGGGATCTAACCTACGGGATCTCCGATCGGCCACTGTATAAACCGGGAGACACCGTCCACCTGAAATTCTATCTCCGGAATGTCGGCTATTTCGAGCCTGAGGAAAGCAAGTGGGCGGGCAAGACGGGAACGCTGGTTCTCTACAATGGCCGTGGCGAGGAAGCCATGAAGGTGGAAAAACTCAAGACCGACGCGCTCGGCGCGGTGGAGGCGGAGGTCGTCATTCCGAAGGACGCGGTGCTGGGCATGTGGAATGCCACTTTCATGATTGGCGACCAGATCTCCGCCTCCGCCTCGCTTTCCGTCGAGGAATACCGCAAGCCGGAATACGAGGTGAAAGTGGAGGCTCCGGACGCGCCGGTGAAGCTGGGAGAAAAGTTCACCACGACGGTGAAAGCCACCTATTTCCACGGCGCACCAGTTAGAAACGCCGAGGTGGAGATCATCGTGAAGCGTTCCACGCTGGGAGAGCGATGGTTTCCCATGTGGCGCTGGGATTGGCTTTATGGACGCGGCGCGTGGTGGAATTCCTGTGAGGCTCCCTGGCATCCCTCCTGGGATCGCTGGGGCTGCATCCCGCCGGCTCCCCCCTGGTGGCATGGGAACCGTTGGACGCCCGAGGAACTGGTGATGAAACGCACCGGGGCAATCGGTCCGGACGGCATTGCCAAGGTCGAGGTGGATACGGCGACCGCGAAGCAGACGCAGGGCGACATGGACTCGAAGTATTCCATCGAGGCACGGGTCGTGGATGCCTCGCGGCGCGAGGAACGGGCGACGGGAGAGGTGATCGCGGCCCGCAAACCCTTTGAGGTGATCGTGTGGACGGATCGCGGTTACACCCGCGCCGGTGAAAAAGTGGAGGCCACGGTGGCCGCTTCCTCGCTCGCCGGAAAGCCGGTGGTGGCGGCGAAGGGCACGCTCAAGATTTTCCAACTCCTGTCCGGAGACGGCGGGCGGATCGAGGAAAAGGAGATCCAGTCATTCGCGGTCGAGACCGATACTGAGGGCCGGATCAAGCAAGCCTTTGCCGCACCGGAGACGGGGCAGTACCGGCTCGCGGCGAGTCTTTCGGTGAATGGAGGCGAGGCGGCGGAAGGCGCGACGATTCTCAACGTGCACGGACCCGGCAAAACCGATCCCGCCGCCTGGCACTTCGGTCCGCTGGAGCTGATTTCCGACAAGACCAGCTACGCCGCCGGAGAAAAGGCGAAGATCCGCGTCAACAGCGACCAGGAAAATGCCCACGTCTGGATGTTCCTCCATATCGCGGGTTCATCGGGGACAGAGGCGCGCCGCATCCAACTGGATGGCAAAAGCCTGGAGATCGAGGTGCCGCTGGATGCCCGCGACATGCCGAACATGTTCATCGAGGGTGTCACCGTGCATGGCGCGAAGGTTCACACGGCGGTGAAACAGATCCTGCTGCCGCCCGTCAGCAACCTGATAGAAGTCACATTGGAACCCGCGAAGAACCGGGTGAAACCGCGTGAATCCTCCACACTGGGAGTGACCCTGAAGGACGCGGACGGCAACCCGGTCACCGGTACGGCGGTGCTCGCGATCTATGACAAGGCTTTGGAAGCGATCACCGGCGGGCCCTCGGTGGGGCCGATCCATGAGAACTTCTGGAATTGGAAGAATGAGTATTATCCGTTCTGGGGCGGATCTTCTGTTCCCGTTTCCATCGGGGATTTGAGCAAACCCAAGGAACAGCGGATGTCGCAACTGGGATACTTCGGGGAGTTCAAAACCCGTCCGAGGAGAGCTACCGCATCGAGTTCAAGGATGCGGGGTGATGCGATGGCAGGGGGGCTGGGCGGCAACTTCGGGGCCGTCGATGCGATCGCCGACTTCGCTCCCGCTTCGGCCGCGGCACCTATGGAAATGTCGGCGCTGAAATCGGAAGCCAAGGATATGGCCGG
>CAXTTX010000467.1:0-4363 GCA_964247045.1 uncultured Verrucomicrobiales bacterium
AGCAGACGACGAACAACCGCAAGCCGACGCCCGAGGAAATGGCCTCATGCATGCCGTTCGTCCGCGCGGAGATCGGCATCGTGAAACCGGACTGCATCATCGCCCTCGGCGGCACCGCGGCGGCGGGATTGTTAGGCATGCCCGGCGCGACGGTCGGCTCCATGCGCGGCAAATGGCATGAGGTCGAAGGCACCCCCGTCAGGGTGACCTATCACCCCAGCTACCTGCTCCAGAGCGGCGGCAGCAACACCACCAAGCGCCAGGTCTGGGAGGACATGCTCACGGTCATGGAAAAGCTCGCCCTCGCGATCTCCGACAAACAGCGCGCCTACTTCCTGCCGAAGCCCTGATCTCTTCGTCTGCAGTGCCTCTTCGTTCGTTGTGACGCCTTCAGGCGTTCTGCCGGACAACCTTTCCCTCACGGCACCGTTTCCATCTTTCCGGACACCTGCCAAGGGCACGTAGTCCCACCTTCACGCGGAATTGCGCTTGTAGAGCAACTTTGCGCTCCCCCGATGGCGAAGCAGTAAGGGGCAACGACATTCTTGTCGTTGGCAGAGAGCGCGTGCCAACAGGAAGGAGCTCCTGGAATCCCGAATACCGGATTCCCTCCCCTTCACTTCAAACTTCCCGCCCCCTCCGGGTTTCTCCACCATGGACTACATGAACCCGTGCCTTGCCGTCCTTTCCCCCACCGGCCTGCTCCTGCTCGCTTTGGCCGCCATCATCGGCCTGATCATCCTGATCGCCCGCTACAAATGTAACGCCTTCATCGCCTTGATCATCGCCTCGCTCGTGGTGGGAGCGGGCTCCGGCATGCCCCTCCCGGGAATCGCCAAAAGCTTCCAGGAAGGCGTCGGCAACACCCTCGGCTTCCTCGCCATGATCATCGCCCTGGGCACCGTTCTCGGCAAGATGCTCGAGGAATCCGGAGCCGCCGCCGTCCTCGCCAACCGCATGATCGGCTGGCTCGGCATCAAACGGCTCGACTATGCGATGATGATCGTCTCGTTCATCGTCGGCATCTCGGTGTTCTTCGGCGTCGGCATCGTCCTGCTAGGACCGATCACCTTCATGCTGGCCCGTCAGACCGGCACCCCCATCCTCCGTCTCGCCCTGCCGATGGCCGCCGGCCTGTCCGTCGCCCACGGCCTCATCCCGCCCCACCCCGGACCGATGTTCGTCATCGGAAAAATCAACGCGGACACCGGCAAAACCATCCTCTGGTCACTCGTCATCGGCCTGCCCACCGCCCTCATCACCGGCCCCTTGCTCGCCCGCTGGATCGCCCCCCGCGTCCCCGTGCCACTAGGCGGCCTCGGCGCAGAAGCCACCGGCAAACCCGCCGCCCCGCACAGCCCCGGCTTCGGCACCAGCCTCTTCACCGTGCTTCTGCCGGTCCTCCTCATGCTTCTCGCCACCGTGGCCGATATCCAACTGCCCGCCGGAGACCCCATCCGGCAAATGGCGGATTTCATCGGTGCGCCCATGGTCGCCATGTTGATCGCCGTTCTCGTGTCCTTCTGGACTTTCGGCACCCGCTGCGGTTTGTCCGGCGATCAAATCCTGAAATTCACCGAGCAATGCGTGGGCCCTGCCGCCGGCATCCTCCTGGTGGTCGCAGCAGGCGGTGGTTTCAGCAAGGTGCTGGAACATTCCGGCGTCGGCGGCGCCATCGCCGGCATCGCCCTCCAGTTGCCCGTCAACCCCATCTTGTTAGGCTGGCTCATCGCGGGAGTCCTCCGCATCGCCGTTGGCTCCGCGACCGTCGCCATCACCATGGCCGCCGGTTTCATGGTCCCCATCCTCGCCGCCCGGCCCGACACCAGCCGCGAGCTTCTCGTCTTGGCCCTCGGCTCCGGCTCCTTGATCTGCTCGCACGTCAACGACTCCGGCTTCTGGTTCATCAAGGAATACTTCGGCCTCACCATCTCCCAGACCTTCAAAACATGGACCCTCCTCGAAACCTGCATCGCCGTCGTCTCCATCGCCGTCATCCTCACCGTGAACGCGATGATCTAATGATCTTCAGGCAGGGACCGTTATCCCTAACGGTCCGGTCGGGGCAGGCCATGATCAAATTGCCAGCTAAAGCCCGCCAACCTGCAACCGCCTCAAACCCCTACACCTTCTTCTCCCCCAGCACCTTGATCGCCCGTGGAATGTTCTTCCGCCGCAATCCGAACTGCCTCACCGCGTGCCGCTGCAAATGCGCCACCGCATCCTCCACATCATCCGTGAAAAAAATCAGATCCGGATCGTTCGGACTGATCATCCCCTCCTCCGCCATCTTATAAACGAAGTCCATCAGCGGCTGCCAGTATTCCCGCCCCATCAGGATGATCGGGAAATTCCGCAGCTTGCCCGTCTGGATCAGCGTGATTGTCTCGAACATCTCATCCAGCGTGCCCGCGCCACCCGGCAACACGATGAACGCATACGAATACTTCAGCAGCACCGTTTTCCGCGTGAAGAAATACCGCATCGTCACGGAACGATGGACGTAGGGATTCAGCAACTGCTCGAATGGCAGCTCGATATTCACCCCCACCGAACACCCTCCCGCTTCAAAAGCCCCCTTGTTCCCCGCCTCCATGATCCCCGGCCCGCCACCCGTCATCGTGGTGAATCCCAGCCGCGCGCAAGCCTCGCCCATTTTCACCGCGAGCTCATAATCGTGCGATCCCGGCTTCGTCCGCGCCGATCCGAAGATCGTCACGCACGGCCCCGCGAAATGCAGCGTCCGGAACGCCCGCATGAAATCCAGGCTGACGTGGATCAACGTCATCAAATCCATCCACCGCGACCGCGGCCCCGAGAGCCACGTCCGGTCCGGCGTCTCCAGTTCGAAGATCTCCTGGTTGCGGATTTCTTCCTCACTGACCTTCGGCGTCTGGGGATTCTCGGGAGCGGTGGGTTTCATGGATAAGGAGGCTTGCCCGCAGTTTTCACCGTTGGAGGGGAGATTCAACCAAAGATCCCTCGCTTTGGGGTCACGGCCGGAGCGGATGCCGCGCCCGCAAACTCCCGGGCAGTTCGCTCCGGACCTGCCCGGGCAATGGCATCCCCTTCGGCACTTCTAGGGTCACGGGTGCCGCACCCGGTGGAAATTCAAACCGTTTGAAATAGCCGGTATCGCTCCCGTACACCCATAGCACGCCCGATGGATCCCAAACGATGAACCACCTCATCGCATCGGAACCGAGACTATCCGATAGAATCGCCGGCCCTCTCGGTCCATCGGTCACTTTGAAATCCACGAGTGACGCCCCTCGCTTCGAAATTTCCAATTCGAGCGACGAACCGGCCAGAGGATAACTGCCAAACCGTTTGATCACGCCCGTGCCACTCCCCTTGCCGACAGGTGCCCGATTGCACCCCACCGCCATCAGGACCCACAGCATCAGCAGAACGCTTCTCATAAAAAAAGGGCGCGGCAGGATTGCTCCTGCCACGCCCGATGTTCAAAGGTTCTTTCTACCCGATCAAGCGGCGAAATTCTTCGCCGCCGCATCCCAGTTCACCACGTTCCAAAACGCGGCAATGTAATCCGGACGGCGGTTCTGATAGTTCAGGTAATACGCGTGCTCCCAGACGTCCAAGCCCAAGACCGGCGTGCCTTCCGCACCGGAGACGGCCTTGCCCATGAGCGGCGTGTCTTGGTTCGCGGTGGACGCCACGGCGAGCTTGCCACCCGAGTCCTTCACCAGCCAGGCCCAGCCGGAGCCGAAGCGCGTCGTCGCCGCCTTGCCAAAAGCTTCCTTGAAGGCATCGAAGGAACCGAACGCGGCATCGATTGCAGCAGCCAGCTCACCCGAAGGTGCCTTCGCACCGCCCGGGGCGATGACTTTCCAGAAAAACGTGTGGTTCACATCGCCACCGGCGTTGTTGCGGACGGCGGTGCGGATGTCTTCCGGCACGGCCGAAAGGTCGGCAATGAGTTCCGTCGGGCTTTTCGCCTCGAGCTCCGGCTTTCCGGCGACCGCATTGTTCAAATTGGTCACGTAGGCGTTGTGGTGCTTCGAGTGATGGATTTCCATCGTCTTGGCGTCGATGCTGGGTTCCAGCGCGTTGTAAGCGTAACCGAGTTCAGGGAGTGAGTAGGCCATGGTGTGAAGGAGTTAGTTTGCGTCCCGCTGGGCCATTCGTTACGACTGGCGGCAGCGGTGACCCCACCTACGAAACCGAGGGAACACCCGCCCGCAAGCACAATTCCATGATTCCACCCGAACTGAAGCCCTATCTGCCGGAAATACTCACGCTCCTCTTGGGGATTTTCCTAGGCTGGCTTTTCACCAAGCTCGCCTCCTCCGGAAAATTCGCCACCGCCGCGGAACGCTTGAAGGCCGAGGAACGCCGCTCT
>CAXTTX010000468.1:0-4362 GCA_964247045.1 uncultured Verrucomicrobiales bacterium
CCGCATCTCCAACAAACTGACGGGTCCCAATTGTTCGCCACCCCAGGGATCGAGAAGATGGGCGATGGCAGCGGGAACGACGCCGTCCGCAGGCCTATCAAGCCAGCCCTGCTTGCCGGTGACCGGATCGAGATCCGGCAGATAGATCCGGGTGGCCTTGTTCCAATCGGCGGGCGGGGATGTCATGTTCCGGTAGGTGTAGCCCTCGTAGAAAAGCGCCTGATAGAGCAGGTTGGCGTTCGTCGCGCCGGGATCGGCGGCGTCCACCGTGAGGGGGTAGTGCCCCATCTCCTGCCTGTATTCTTCCAATGCCTGAGAAAGCAGCGCGAGCTGGATTTTGGCTTTACCCTCGTCTTGGCGCCGCAAAAACGAACCTACCCCGACGGTGACGATTGCCGCGAGAATCAGGATGATGGTGATGACCGCGAGAAGCTCGATCAGGGTCAAGCCGCGGTGGCGGGAGCAGGAGGTGGTTTTCATGGGTTTGGGAGTGGTTGGATCCAATGGTGGGGTCTGGAAGGCCCACCCGGATTTTTCCTCACGGAAATTTTCCAATGAGCAGCTGGCACCCTATCAAAAGAAAAAGCCGGTGCAATTGAATTGCACCGGCCTGAGATTTTCGCGGGTTCCGGAGCGAGTCCGGGCCGTGGATGGGGAATCAGAAGTTCCGAATGTCGTCGAGGTTCTTCTTGTCGGTATTCGCGGTGGAGTTCGATCCCGCGTTGGTGGCACCGTCCTTGCCCATGCTCCAGAGGTCGAAGTCGGGATTCATGGTACCGGTGTTGGCGGTCGACACGCCAGAGCCATTGATGTTGAAAGCGGTGCGGTAGCAGTATTCGTTGCCCCAGGGATCCTTCACGGTCGTACTAAGGGGAACCGTGGTCACCGTATCGACCCAACCTTGCTTGGTCGTCGTCGGGTCAAGCTCCGCGAGATAAATCCGGGTCGCCTTGGCGGGCGTCGAATCCGGGCGGTTCGGGTTCTTGATGTAGTCGTAGCCTTCGTAGAAGAGCTTGACGTACAGGACGGAGGAAGTGCCGGTGCCGGTGGTGCCGCTGGCACTGGTCTTGTTGGCGGTGGGCGGGTAGAAGCCCATCTCCAGCTTGTATTCCTCGAGGGCCTTGGAGAGCAGGGCGGTCTGGGCCTGGGCCTTGCTGCGGGCCTGCTTCTCGTTGACGTATCCCATCCCGCCGACCACGAGGCTGGCGAGGATGACGATGATGGTGATGACGGCCAGCAGCTCGATGAGCGTGAAACCGGAGCGGCCCGAACGGTGGTTGTTTTTCATGATCCTGGGATTTTTGAGATGATGCCGCGAGGATATGACCAGCGGCCGGAAGGGCTTATTGGTTGCCCATCGTCGAGATCATCTTAATCAGCGGTAGGAACAATGCAAATACAACCGAACCGACGATGAGGGCCAGAATCACGATCATGATCGGCTCGAGAATCGAAGTCAGGGCGGTTACGGCGTTGTCCACCTCGTCGTCATAGACGTCAGCGACCTTGAGAAGCATTTCCGGGAGCTGACCGGTTTCCTCGCCGACGTCGACCATGGAAATGACCATGTTCGGGAAGACGCCGGAAGCCTGGAGCGGGGTCACGATGGTTTCCCCTTCCTTGACGGCCTCGTGGACCTTTTCGATGGCTCGGGAAATCACGACGTTACCGGCGGTGTCGCGGGTGATGTTGAGGGCCTGGAGAATCGGGACACCGGAGGTGACCAGGGTTCCGAGGGTCCGGGAGAAGCGGGAAACCGCGCTCTTCCGCTGGATGTCACCGAGGATGGGCATCTTGAGCTTCATGTTGTCGATGATCCGGCGACCACCGGCGGTGCGGCCCCAGAGGTTGAAGAGGAAGACGCCGATACCGAAGACAATGAAGACGAAGACCACGTTCGGCACGATGAAGGGCCGGGCGAGGAAGAACTCCGACATCCCGAAGACGATCTGGGAAATGAGCGGCAGCGTCTGCTCCGTGTTGGAGAACATTTCCTTGAACTTCGGAACGATGAAAATCATCAGGAAGATCAAGATGGCGACGGCGATGAACATGACGATCACCGGGTAGACCATGGCGGAAACGATCTTGTTCTTCAGCTTCTGGGCCTTTTCCTGGTACTCGGCGAGACGGTTGAGGACGATTTCAAGAACACCGCCGAGCTCACCGGCTTTCACCATGTTCACATAGAGCTTGTTGAAGATCTTCGGGTGCTGCGCGAGGGATTCGGAGAAGGTGGAACCGCTCTGGACGTTTTCGGCGAGTGCGGAAACGGTCGCGCGGAGAACCGGATTCGGCTCCTGCTTTTCCAAGACGGTGAGGCTGCGGAGCAGCGGCAGGCCGGAGTCAATGAGCGTGGCGAGCTGCCGGGTGAAAATCATGAGGCTCTTCGGCTTCACGCGGCCACCGGTCGCGCCTTTGGCGGCCTTCGCCTTCGGGGCCACCTTGCCCTTGGCCTTGGGGGCAGCCTTGCCGCCCTTCTTGCCTTTTCCTTCCTCGTTGATCTGCGTCGGGTAGAGTCCTTGGGCGCGAAGCTGTTGGATCGCCTCAGCCTCGGTGGAGGCGGTCACCGCACCGGTGGTTTGCTCGCCTTTTGCATCAAGTGCGGAATATTGGAAGTTAGCCATGGGAACTTGGTTTTTTTGAAGGTTCTATGATGTTCTGTAAAGAAAGTAAACGTATGCCACGCAAATCCGCGGCACGCGCGATCCCTTACGGGATCTTGGATTTTTAAGTGTATTTAAGCACTTCCTCAATCGTGGTGGCACCGGTGTAGATGTTGCGCAGGCCGTCCTCGCGCAGGGTGTTCATGCCAAGCTCGACCGCCTTCTGCTTGAGGACGACGGTGGGAGCGCGGGCGGTGATGAGTTCCCGGATCGGGTCGGTGACATTGAGAAGCTCATAGAGGCCGCGGCGACCCTTGTAACCGGTCTGGCCGCAAACGTCACAGCCTTGGCCAGTGAAGAACTGCTTGTCACCCAGTTCATGGGGCGAGACGCCGAGCTGATTGAGGATCGCCTCGTTCGGTTCGTAGGGGACCTTGCACTCCTTGCAGATGGTCCGGACGAGACGCTGGGCGAGGATGCCCTCCAGCGAGGCGGACACCAGGAAGGGTTCGCAACCCATGTCGACGAGACGGGTGACGGCGCCGGGAGCATCGTTGGTGTGGAGGGTAGAGAGGACCAAGTGACCGGTGAGAGCGGCCTGAATGCCAATCGTGGCGGTTTCCTTGTCCCGCATCTCCCCGATCATGATCCGGTCCGGATCCTGCCGGAGGAAGGCGCGGAGGACGCGGGGGAAATCCAGGCCGATGGCCTCGTTGATGGGAATCTGGATGATGCCGTCGATGTCGTATTCGACCGGGTCTTCCGCGGTGAGGAGCTTCGCATCGATGGTGTTGATGCGGCGAAGGGCGGCGTAGAGGGTGGTGGTCTTGCCGGCACCGGTGGGACCGGTGACGATGAAGATGCCGTTGGGCTTCTCGATGGTGTCGCCGATGTAGTTGTAGATGTGATCCGGCAGGCCGAGATTTTCGAGCGAGAGGTTGACCGAGGAGCGGTCGAGGACCCGGAGCACGATGGATTCACCGTGGTGGGTGGGCAGCGAGGAAACCCGCATGTCCACCTGCTTGTCGCCGACCTGCTTGACGATCCGGCCGTCCTGGGGGACGCGGCGCTCGGCAATGTTCATGTTCGACATGACTTTCACCCGCGAGAGGATGGGAAGGGCGAGGTGGAGCGGCGGGGGCGCCATTTCGTAGAGCGAGCCGTCCACGCGGTAGCGGATGCGGAAGTCCTTCTCGAAGGGCTCGAAATGGATGTCGGACGCCTTTTCCTTGATCGCTTGATACAGAACGAGATCGACGTAGCGGATGATGGGAGCCGAGTTCGCCTCGGACTCGAGGTCGGCGGCGTTGACGTTGTCCTTGGTGGCACCGAGCGTGGCGAGGATGTCCTCCATCGCCTTGCCTTCGCCGCCATAGCATTCGTTGATCTTCGCCTCGACGAGGTAGTCGGGGGCGACGACGATATTGATCTCGCGGCCGAGGGAGAAACGGAGATCCTCGGGGGTTTGCGGGTTGAGCGGATCGACGAGGGCGACGTAGAGGCCGTGCTCGTCGAAACTGACAGGCAGGGCGCCATGGAGGCGGGCGGTGCCGGCGGGAATCAGGGCGAGGAGGGCCTCGGGCGGCGTCCAGTCGCGGAGGTCCACCATGCTGGCGCCAAGCTCCGAGGCGACGACAGGCCAGATGTCATCGCGGCTCTGGATGACCTGGTAGTCGGCGAGGATTTCGGCGATTTCCTTTCCGCTCTGCTCGATCTCCGAGAGGATATCCTGGGAGAGGGCCTTGTCGATGAGGCC
>CAXTTX010000469.1:0-3579 GCA_964247045.1 uncultured Verrucomicrobiales bacterium
GTCCCGGGTCGCGAGATCGCTGCCGCGGAGTGTCTGCGTGAAGAGAGTGGTTTCTTTGTCGGGTGACGGGGCCTCCAGTTCCCAGCGAAGGGAGAGTTCGCGGGCGATGCGGTCGCGGGCGGCGGGCAGGGCCTGGGAAAGCAGCGCCTTTTCAGCGGCGTTGAGTTTGCCCCAGGCGTAGGGGCGCAGGTACGTCTCCAAATTGCGGCCTAACAAATAGTCGTCGATGAACTGCGGCTCCGGTTTACCGGCAAGGAAGGGCTTCACGTGCTTGTCGAAGAAGGCGGTGTCCTTGCGCGCGAGGAAGAGGTGGAATTCGTGGCAGTGGTGGTCTTCCAGCAGGGCGAGTTTTTTCTCCTCTGGCAATGAGGGCCATTCGGAAAGGAACGCGAATTCGCGCAGGCGGTCGTCCGGGTTCATGCCAAAGAGGAATTGCTGCACCTCCTCCAGCGTGGTGAAAGCGCGCCAGTCGGCGTCGAGCAGGTTCTCGATGGTGGCCTCCGCGTCCTTCTGCAAGACGGCGGCGCTGCGCGTGGCGAGATGGTGCGCCTGCGGGTCGAGCGGGCGGGCGATGCGCCGGTCGCGCAGGGGAGCGTCATTGGCCGGAAGCGGCAGCGTGAACCAGTGTCTAGCGAAGCCGTCCGCGGCAGTGATCTCGATGAACTGGCTGCCATGGAAATCCGCGAGGGGCAGCGTGAGCGTGCCATCGGCGGCCGGTGCCAGGTCGAAACGGACGGCAGCGGGGAACTCAAGGAAGTCGCAGACCTCGGAAGGAGAGGATCCAAAGGGATCGGGTGAACCATCGCTGTCACCCGCGCCATAGTTCACCAAGGAACCCGCGGAGGCAGCCCTCGCGCGGCCACCGCCGCCGCCTGCTCCGGACTGCTCGTGCTGCTCCAAATTCTCTTTGCTCCAGCGGTTCAGCAGGAGGCTAGGCCGTGGCAGCATGGAGCCGGGAAAAGTCTTCGCCGCGCGGCGGTCCAGGATGTAGCGCATCTCGCTGTCCAGCCGCCGGTCGGTCAAGAAGCCGCAGGCGGTGAAGCCGGGCGAGAGGGTGCTGGAAACCGGGATCTGGAAAGGTTCCGCGCCGCGGCCGGAGTTCCAAACAGGATAACGGTAGCGCTGTCCCGAGAGGGTGACCCGGGTGCCGGGGCCGGCACCGCTCAGGCGGATTTTCAAAGCACCGTCCTCCGCGCTGGCGGCAATGACCTTGGGAGCAGCCGGTGCGAGGTGGGGAAGAATGCGGGTGGGCGTGACATGCAGGCCATCCTTCTCCGGTGCCGCGGAAACGAAGATGTCGGGGCTGATGTTCATGTCCCGCGCCTCGAGCCGGTAGTCGCCCGGGGGAAGGCCGCGGATGACGAGCTGGCCGCCATCGATCGTCATCTTGTCGAAGTGATCGCGCAGCGGATTTTCGGACAGGATTTCCAGCAGCGAAAAGTTGAGGTGATCGGGCACGGCGACAGGCTTCTGAAGAGGCAGGCGGATTTCCGTTCCCTCCGCGATCTGGAGGCGCTGCGGCCAGAGGACGCGATCGGACGATGGTTCATACGACGTGGTTTCAATGTCGGTTCCCGTGGCAACGAGGTTCCAGATTCCATCGAGCGTTCCGAGGTCCACGCGGCCGTTGGCGTCGGTGCGGACTTCGAGACTCAATTTCTCCGCGTAGTCCTTGTGCGCGCAGGTCAGCGTGATGGGGCGGGAGGGAAGTGGCTCGCCGTTTCGGCCGCGCACCTCGAGGCGATGACCGCCCGCCACGGGTGAGAAAAACGCCGTGGCCACGCGGCTTTCCGCGAGGTTGCCATTGAGATGATAGGAAGTTTCCTTGCTGAACTTCACCGGTTCACCGCCGGTGGCAGGAGTGATGGTGCCGCGCAGGATGAGCGTGAGTTTTTTGAGGTCCGCAGGGACTTGGAAGGGGATTTCCATCGAGGGGGCCAGCGTGAGGTCCTCCGCGACCACGCGCTCCGTGGTGATGCCGCCGGAGAGTTCCGCCTTGAGGACCAGCGCGGGTTCCTGGATGCGTTCCAGCGGGAGTTCATGGCCACGGTTGGAGAGGCGCAGGCGCAGGTGGAGCATGGCTTCCTGATCGGCCAGCAGCTGTTCACGATCGAGGTGGAAACGTGCTTCCACCTTGGGTGATTCGGTGCGGGCTCCGAGGGATACCGGCGTGGCGAGCTTCCCGGCGCGAACGATGCCGCTGGTTACCGATTGGTTTGGAGTGTCCGGGATGGTGATCTTGCCGGAGGCATCGGCAGTCAGGCTTTCCCGGCCAAGCGTGAGTACGGCCTGCGGGACGCCATCGCCCTTCTCGTCGAAGACGCGGACAATCTGCCCCTGCGCCGTGTCCTGCGGGTAGGCAATGACACGGCCCTTGCGGATGAGGGCACGCGCGGAAACGCTGCCGCTGGTGAAATCGACCAGCCAGGCGCCGGGACCGGCGAGTTCGGGGAAGGGGATTTTTTCACCGTGACGGATCATCGGGGTTTGCGCGAATTTCAGATGGCGCTCGTGGTGGGGAACGAGTCCGTCCAGATCGATTTCCACATCGGGTTCCTCGCCGTGGTTGGTGAGGTAGGACGGGAGGTTGAGTTCATAGACGCGGACGAGCAGGTCCGGCGTGTTTTTCAAATCGAGCGTGAGGGAGACCTGCGCGTCGCTATCGAGCAGGAAGGGCTGGCCGGGACGGAAAGCAATGGTGGTGGTTTCGAGCAGATCCTTGTAGTCCGAGGGGCCGAGCACGGTGCCCCAGCGGTTGGGATCGGCTCCCTCCAGCAGCCTGGCGCGGGCATGCACGCGGGCCAGCGACTTTTCATCGACGAAGGGAGCGAACTCCGCGGCGCTGTCGGCGGTGGCGAGGAAGTGCTCCAGATAGTCGTCCACGAGTCCGACATCCTCGGTGACCGGCCCGCACACGGTGGCTTTCTCGTAGTTCGCGTTCATGTCCACGGTGTCGGGAGTGCGTTCCTTCTGCGGCTTGAGCAGGGCGTGCGAGATGCGGGGCAGGGCGAGATAGGCGAGGAAGTCCTCCTTCGGATAGTTCCCCAGTTCCCGTTGCAAGCGCAGGTGGTGATAGAGCACGTGGGCCTTCAGGGAGTTCAGGGAAGGTGGCAGGGTGATCGCGAAGTCCCGGCAGCGCTGCAGGTGGTCGGCGTGGGCCTTTTCATCGCGCGCGAAGTCGGTCTCCGCGCCGGGGCGGATCTTTGACAGGTAGGCGATGGCGAAGGACTCGCGTGAGCGGAGGTCCGGATGCAGGTCCAACAGCGTGAGGAGCTGGGGGGCGGTGAGCTTCGACATCAGCGGCGGGCCTTCGCTGAAGGCGATCTTTTTCAGCGCCCGGTCGACCAGCGGAAGCACGCCCGGCAGGTCGGCGCGGTCGAGGTGCGAGAGGAACCAGAGCACCGTGTCGTCATCGAACTTCTCGACCTGTTCGAGTTCCTTGAGAAGCCGCTCGCCCTTGTAGAGGGTATAGGGTGTTTTCGGGTTTTTCTCCAAGGTGGCTTTTTCGAAGGCCGGTTCGGAAATGAGGTCGGGATCGACACGGGTGGGCAGGCTTTCGGCGGCCGCAGCGGCGTCGGG
>CAXTTX010000469.1:3589-4314 GCA_964247045.1 uncultured Verrucomicrobiales bacterium
CGAATTTCAGGTCCAGCTTGCGGATCAGACCGGCGAGGGAGGCGACGGGATTTTTCTGATAGTCCATGAGGAGCTGGCGGTTCTCCAGTTGGTCAAGGCCGGTGGTGGAGATGGGGTCGGGCTTGCGGGCGGCGGCGGATTTCCAGTCGGCGAGGGTTTTCGTGAACTCCGCATCCCGGCCGGCGAGCTGGTGGTCCAGGGCGGTGTGGAAATAGGACGCCTGGGTGCCGGGGATGAGTTCGGCGAGGGCGGCGGTGCGCGTGGTGGGGTCGGCGAAGCGTTCGCGGAAGGAATCGTCGTCCGCGTGCAAGGGGGCGCAGGCAAATAGGAGGCAGATGAGGGTTTTTCTCATGGGTAAACTCTGGAGGTTCGGGCGGGCGGGGAAAGGGGAAAATGGGGGAGGAGGTGGAGGGAGGAATTTGCCGTAATTTCGCGTCGAAAAAGCGGGCAAATTTGCAATTTCCGGGGTGTAGCAGCAGTTTCCAGCAGCGTTTTTGTCGTTTTTTGTCGATTTGGCAGTGGATGCTGAATCGGGGGAAAGGAAGGTTTGGTTTTTGCAACCGTCACATTATCAGATTGTAGTGTAGATTTTTGGGTGGGCGGCGGAGGGGCGGATGCAACAAATGCCAAGTGTTTGGAGATTTATTTTGGTTTTGGGGGTGCTAGGAGGGGATTGGGGAGGGGAGGTGAAAGGGGAATCATGGCGGATGGGGAGGAGTGTGGTT
>CAXTTX010000470.1:0-3743 GCA_964247045.1 uncultured Verrucomicrobiales bacterium
GCACCGGGGCCGGGCGCCGGCCCACCGCCACGAGCCGCACCGCTGGCCGGCGCGCCCGCAGGAGTGGGAGTACCTCGCGCGCGGCGGCGTTCCGCGCGGGGCTGTTGGGCAGCAGGGCGATCGTTGGCGTCGGCCCGCCGTATTTGTCGATAGGAGCGAGCAGGGGAAGGGCGGAATTTGCCGGTGGGCCGATGCCGGTGGCTCCGGAAACATTCGCGAACACGCCGATGAGATTCGCGCCCGTCCGGGTGAAGACCGCGTTCGTGTTGGTCACGTCCTGGGCTGCGATTTCGACAAAGTTGCCGGAGACGATGGAGTTGGAGCAAGCCATGGCCGCACTGTTGGAAACCGCGCCGCCGAGGGATCGCGAGGTGTTGCGTGTGATCGTGCAGTGTTCCAGTCCCACGGGAGCGCTGGCGGAAATCGCGCCGCCGGAGACGTTCGCGAAGTTGTCCGAGAGGGTGGAGCGGGAAATTTCCAGTGTACCGGCTGTCTGATCGATGGCGCCGCCATCCGTAGCGGCCGAGTTCAAGGCGAGAGTGCAGCGGGATATCACGGTGGTGCCGGTATTCCGCAAGGAGCCGCCCGCGCTTCCGGCTGAGTTCCCGGTCAGCACGCAATCTTCCAAGGAGAGCGTGCCGAGGTGGTTGAGGATCGCGCCGCCGGTGCCATCCGCCTGTGGGCCCGTGCCGTTGCCCCGTGTGAGATTGAGGTGCCGCAAGGTCAGCATGGAGCCGCCATTCCGCTGGCAGAAAATCTGGCGGGCCTTGTCGCCATCCAGCGTGACGCCGGCGGGCAGGTCCGAAGCGTCGATGACGAGGCCGGCGGGGTCATTGATGTCATAAGTCGCCGTGGGGGCGATGACCGCCGCGGCGCGGATGGTGGCCGCGGCGTGAAGCAGGTTTCCAAGGGGTGCGATCCACTCCATGGTGGTGGAAGCCAGGAAAGCGGACCGAGCAGATGTTCCGAAGTTACGTGTTCCGGAACCCACCTCCAGGGAATACTCCGAATGCAAGCGGGTCTGGCCCGGTGCCGGTTGTATGGCGGCGGGTGAGGAGCCCGGGGTCAGGGTGTCGAAAAAGTCATAGGTGATGTCGCCCGGCCGCGTCGCGAGGGTGAGGCTGCCGCCGGGTGAGGACGGGAAACTGGAATCCTCCGCGGACTCCATCGGGCGGGCTTGATCGACGTTGATGAAACTGGAGGCGAGGATGGCCTTGACGCCATCGGGAGTCGGCTGACCAAATGCGATGTCCGCCGTGGTGGCTGCGGGGGAACTGCCGAGCGGCAGCACCCATAGGGCATTCGTGGTGCTGCCATTGGTGACTTCGGCCACGAGAGCCAATGGCGAGCCGCCAAAAGTCACTCCATCCGCGGGATGATCGGCCGGATGGGCGGTTGCGACGACCAACGCGCGATTGAAGCCGGCTGGAACCTCGTAAGCTGCGAGGGGATTCGTGGAGGTCCCGGTGGCGGCCCCCGGAGCACCCGCGCGAGTCACCAGAGGAAAGGCCGCGGGAGCGAAGGTGATGGCGTCGGTGCCCGGGAAAGCCACGGCATCCGCGATGGCCTGGCGCATGCTGCCCGCTCCGCTGTCCGCCGGGATGGTCACCGTGTAAGCCCGAAGTCCGTCCGCCCGGGCCGCGCCCAAGGTGGCGATGTCCGAGGCGGACAGCGTTTCCCGCCAGAAGGCCACGTTGTTGCAAAGGAGCGGCAGGGTGTCCCCATCATCATCCGTGAAAAGCCAAGCGGCGGTCTCCAGGCCGTAGTCCCCGTCCAGCGCCTGCGGGGCGGAGGTGAAGACGGCAGATCCATTGATATAGCCTTTCATCACCGGCGGACCGCCGCTGCCGTCATTGCCGCAAGTCAAAGCGATGCGATACCAGGTTCCCACCTGGACCGCGTGGTTGGCAGATTGTCCATCCGCGACGGCAAGTTGCCCGGATGGACCGATGTAGGCGTCCGTGTCGGTCGCGTTGGTCAGGTGGTTGGTCAAGAGGGAGCCGTAGCCACCCAAGGACGGGAGATTCACCTTCACATCCATCACCAGCGACCACTGGTTCAGCCGCGTGGCGGAGCCGCCACCGTTCGCCCCGCCGGTGACCGCCATTTCCAGCTGCTGGGCGGGGGTGAGGGCGGGCAAGCTGATCACCCGCGCGGGACGTCCGCCGATGGAGTCGTCCACATACGCCGGGGTGAAGCCGGTGGCGGCCAGCGCCGGGCCACCAGAGACCTGGTTGGCCAGCGAACCGTCGAATTGCCAAAGTCCCTGGACTTGTGAAATCCCGCCAAAGGTGCTGGTGGCGGAAAGGAGCGACAGTGCCGCCGCGAGGGCACGCCCGGCTTGGAAACGGGGAAAGGGAGTCGTCACGGGTGAGCGGCATCCAATCGGGGGCCGTTCTTCTTGGCGAGGGCAAAAGCGGAGTGCCAGCGGGGCCCTTCAGGCTGGCAGTGGTTTATTCTCCGCCAGCAAGGCTCTTGTCCCCGCCTTTCTTGGCGCCCTTCGTGCCTTGGCCGACGAGCTTGATGTCGAAAGGCGATTCATCGGCATCATTGCTCATGATGCGGAGGGTGGCGGAGCGGGCACCTGTTCCCTTCGGTTTGAAGATGACCCGGAAAGTGATTTTTCCTCCGGCGGGGATGGTGGCGATCTTCGGAGTGAGGACGAGGAAGTCGCCCGCGTTCTTTCCACCGGCGGTGATGAAGAGATTTTCGAGCGGGGCCTTGCCTGTATTGCGGACGATGAAGGTCCTGGTGTTGCTGGCGCGGCCGAGTGTCACGGCGCCGAAGGACCTTATTGCCTTGCCGTCGATCAAATCCGTCTTCGCGGGTTGCTCGACGACGATTTCAGGAACCGGGGTGACGACGAAGCCGGATGCGGTGAGGTCCAGCGGGAATGCCGGGCGACTCGGGTCGTTGCTGGCGATGTTCAAGCGGGCGTTTCTAACAGCGGTGGATGACGAGGTGAACTTCACGGAAAACGTGGCGGAAGCACCGCCGGCGAGAGTGGCGGGCGGGCGGGTCTGGAGGCTGAAGTCCGCGGCATCCGCGCCGTTGATAGAAAGGGCGATGCCGGTTAGATCCTCGATGCCGGAGTTGTGAAGCATGAACGCGAGCGAGGCGGTCTTGCCAATCCCGACGCTGCCCAGGGACCGGGTATCGGCGGGAGAAATGCGCTCGTTCTGGTGGAGAACGAGGAGGCCGGGTGCGGCGGGGAGAATGTAAGGAACCGGTGTGGTCTGGAGCAGGCCAGCAGAGCCCTTGGAATTGGCGGCCGCACCGCTGGAGAAAGAATTCACCCGCAGCAGTCCGCTGGAAGGGATTTTATCATGAAAGACCCATCCGTTGGCATCGCGTGTGGCGTTGCCGAGTTCCTGCCAAGTTTGACCGCCGTCGGTCGAGAGGTCGAATCCGGCGTGGTGGGTTTCCGGAAATGAGCCGCCTGCCGTCCAGCGGACCGTTGCGTTCTGCGGGGTGCCGGTGGCGGTAATAACAGAGGTGGCGGGATCATTGAAAAGCCGGCCGAAGCCGTAGCTGGTAAACGGGCTGAAAGTGTCGAGGAATGTTCCGGGGAGGAAAATCCTGCCATCGCTGCGGAGGGTAAGGCCGCCTTCATAGGAACTGGAGGTGTGGCCGTTGTCCGGAAATGCCGGATCCAGAGAGCCGTCCGGATTGAGCCAAGCCAGGCTGTGGCGGGGCTCACCATTCGCGATCTGGAAATAGCCGGTGACGAGGATTTTTCCATT
>CAXTTX010000470.1:3753-4311 GCA_964247045.1 uncultured Verrucomicrobiales bacterium
GGCCGCGGACTCCGCCCTGGTGGAGATCTGCCAGGAAGGTTGGGTCCGGTGTTCCGTCCGGGAGGAGGCGGGTGATTCCGCGGCGGGTGGTGGAGGCACTGAGGCTGGCCCCAACGATGATCTTCCCGTCCTTCTGGAGGGCGAGGGCGAAGGAGCCCATCACATCGGCGGTGGTGAAGGTGGGGTCGATGGCCCCGTCCGGCAGGAAGCGGGTGATGCCGCCACTGGCGACGCCGCCGGCATTTAGGAAGTTCCCGCTGACGATGATCTTTGAGTCTTCCTGGACCACGACGCCACCCACGTAGGGTCCCGCCTGATCGCCACGCTCCTGAAAGACGATGGGGGTGAAGCTCGGGTCCACGGTCCCATTCTCCAACAGGCGGCGGAGGGTGATGGTATCGTTCTGGGAAGTGTAGGTGACGAGGAGTTTCCCGTCCGGCAGCACTGCTTGGACGAGGTGCCTGTAGCGGACACCGGTGCCGAGTTCTTCCACGAAGGGCGTGAAGGCCGGGTCCGGCGTGCCATCCGCGTGGAGCCTCGCCAAGAAAGGCCGATCCG
>CAXTTX010000471.1:0-4292 GCA_964247045.1 uncultured Verrucomicrobiales bacterium
CCAAGGCAATTGTTCGCCAAATGGTGTCGCCTCCATAGATTATGTGTGATCCTCCACGATTTTATGAGGGGTCTTAGAGAGTGGAGCGATTCCCATCCCTGCTACGAACCGTTGATATCCGTTTGGATATCAGTGCAAAACACCTGTGGCAAGGTCGCCCGGCCATGCTGCGACTTCCGCGTCGCGGATGCAGCCATCGATGATGGGAATATTGCTGTCTTCTCAGCCAGTTGCCGCTGGCCTTTTACCGCTTTTCGCGAGTCACAGCATTTTGGCACCGCCTAACTCATACACCACCAATTCCTTGCCACGATCCATATTGGCAGACGCCCGGTTAGTTGAGAAACACCCCCTGATTCCCTAAAATGGGACATGCCAAAGTCCCTGAACCCACCCGCACCATCCACCGCTGCCGCCCCTCCCGCGAAATTGAGCCCCTCGATAACCCAAAACAAACCAATCTTCACCCGCCAAAACACCCCCGCTTCACCCCAATTTTCGAAAACAAAACTCCAAACACTTAGCATTTGTTGTCATTTACCGCTTTGGACCTCAGGTGCCACCGCGCGGGAATCCCGCAACCACCTCAAAACGCGAACCTTGCGTAAAACTCCGAATTTCCCCCTTCCTCAGCGTCCCAGCCCCAAATCGACAAAAATCTACAAAAACAGTGCTCCAAAGTGCACCAAACGCACGCCATCTGCAAATTTGCCCCCCAAATTTAACGGTTTTGTACGGCAAAAACGGCCCGCCTTCGGCTTCCAGACACTTGCCTCTCACCTCCATCCCGCCCCCTCAAATCCCGCGGACGAGTTCCCGCACCAAGGCCGGCCCTTGGTAGATGAACGAGGTGTAGATCTGCACGAGGCTGGCACCTGCCCGGAGCTTTTCCTGGGCATCCTCAAGCGAGGAGATGCCACCGACGCCGATGATGGGGATTTTTGCTCCGAGTTCAGCGGCGAAGGCGGCGAGGGTGGCGGTGCTTTTTTCGCGGACGGGGCGGCCGGAGAGGCCGCCGGCTTCGGCGGCGCGGGGGTCGCGGTCGAGGGTGGTGTTGGTGGCGATGAGGCCGTCGAGGCCGCCGGCGAGGAAGACGCGGGAGAGGTCGCGGATCTGGTCTTCGCCGAGATCGGGGGCGACCTTGAAGAGAAGGGGGACGGATTTGCCATGTTCGGCGGCGAGTTTTTGTTGCTCGCGCTTCAGGGTTTCCAAGAGGCGGGCGCTGGCTTCGGCGCCCTGGAGGTCGCGCAGGCCGGGGGTGTTGGGCGAGGAGAGGTTCACGGCGATGTAGTCGGCCACGGGGTAGGCCTCGCGGAGGCAGATGAGGTAGTCGTCCGCGGCGTTTTCGTTCGGGGTGTCCTTGTTCTTGCCGATGTTGAAGCCGACGATGCCGCCGAAGGATTTGGTTGCGCGGACGTTTTCCACGCCGGCGGTGATTCCGGGGTTGTTGAAGCCCATGCGGTTGATGATGGCTTCGTTTTCGATCAGACGGAACAGGCGGGGCTTGGGATTGCCCGCCTGCGGCCGGGGGGTGATGGTGCCGATTTCCACGAAACCAAAGCCGAGCCGGCCGAGCGCGTCGATGGTGTTGCCCTCCTTGTCCAAGCCGGCGGCCAGACCGACGCGGTTGGGGAACTTGAGACCCATGACTTCGACGGCCACGGGCGAAACGAACTCATCGGCCGGGGCGAGGAGCGTCAGGATCCCGGTTTTTTCCGCGATCCGCAGGCCGGCGAGGCTCAGGTGGTGGGCTTTTTCCGCATCGAGCTGAAAAAGCAGGGATCGGAGGCAGGGGTAGGTCGCTTCGAGCACGGCCGAAAAGTGAATGGGGCGGGATGCGGGACGGAAGGAAAATCACCGCTTTTGATCGGGGGAACACCTGGAAACGAAAAAAGTGAAGCAGGGAGGCAGCGGGCGATTTGCCTTTTGGAAAGTGCGCGTCTAGAATCGGTATCATCATTCCGGCAGGCCCGGTGGAGACTGGCTTTTGTTGATGGCGTCGTTCATCAAGGAGGGCCGGAGCATCGGTCGGGGCTGTTTCTGAACCCAGAATTTGCTTTTTCCGCGTCCGAATCCGGTATTGCCGCCGGAACGCAAACGCGGGGAGTCGTGACGCGGTTGACCGTGGCATGGCCGTGCCAAAATGGCTCAAAGTGGGCGCAAATTGCATTATCCGTGCATATTGTCACGCCATTTGGCGCGTTGGGGTTAGGAAATGGCGTTCATTTCCAAGGGGTTGCGGCCTCAAGAGGGCGAGGCACGCGGATTGCTAAGAAGGTATCGTCCATTTGGCATAAACCAAAAGGACAATTTGAGTAACGACTGGGTAATCACAATGACCTTATGTTTCCTGAAAAAAATAAGGAATAAACTGAGACCCGGTGACGTTTAATCAGTAACAACCCCACCAAAATCATGGCCTACGAATCTGACAGCAGCCTGAAACTCTACTTGAGGGAGATCTCGAAAACCCCGCTACTTACGGCGGAGGAAGAAGTGGCTCTCGCCGAGCGGATCAAAAAGGGAGATGGCGAAGCGAGATCGCACATGATCCGCGCCAACCTCCGTCTGGTCGTCAAGATCGCCCAAGATTACTCCAACTACGGGATGCCGGTCACGGACCTCATCTCCGAGGGCAACATCGGCCTGATGAAAGCGGTGGAGCGCTTCGACCCTGAGAAGGGTGGTAAACTTTCAACCTACGCCGCATGGTGGATCAAGCAATCCATCAAGCGGGCCTTGGCTAACCAATCCAAGACGATCCGTCTTCCTGTCCACATGGTGGACAAGATCGCGAAAATGCGCCGGATCGCCGCGATGTTGACCGAAGCCCTGGGCCGCGAGCCCACGGACGAGGAACTTGCCGAAGAAGTCGGCTTGCCAGCACGCAAGCTCGCCCTCCTTCGCCAAGCTTCCTATCGCCCGACCTCGCTCGATGCGCCCATCAATGAAGGCGAGGCCACGGAGTTTGGCGAAGTGATCAGCGATGATCGCGCGGCCAATCCTCTGGATATGCTTTCCGACAAGAACCTGCATGGTGAGCTCGACGGTCTGCTCTCCGTTCTCGACGAACGTGAGCGCCGGATCATCGATGAACGCTTCGGCCTGAATGGCCGCAAGGCGCTCACCTTGGAGGAGGTCGGTCGGGAATTCGGGGTAACCCGGGAACGGATTCGCCAACTCCAGAACTCGGCGCTGACCAAGATGCGCCGGGCCCTCCGGAAGAAGGAGAAGCCGCTTCCAAGGCCGGTTCTCGGTGACTACGCCGAGGCCTGACCAGACTGAGTGTGTTATATGTATTTGTGTGTGTAGGCCGCGGCAGGTGATCCCTGCCGCGGTTTGCTTTTGTGGTCACCTGTGATCAGGGAAGAAGTAACCGCAATGGAAGCGCCAGCGGACCTGGATTTCCCGGAGGGGAATCAAAGCGCAAAGATCGCAAAGAGATCGCGAAGGAAGAGGGGGGAGAGAGGCGGAATGGCTACCTCGGCCCAAGGGGAAGGAAGACGGGGACGACGGGGCGGAATGAATTTTGAGGGCTGCTCTGGTTCTCTACTTCGCCCTCCATCTGCGCTTCGCTTCGATTGCGCTCCAAGGGGGAGAAGATGGGGGACGATGGGGCGGAATGAATTTTGACGGCTTGTTGGGGAATGAAGTGGCCGTCCATGTCCGCTGCGCTCCCATTGCGGTCCGGAAGAGGGATGTTATTCAGATGTCACGGAGTCTTCCAGGCGGAGGCGGGCGATTTCGTGGATCTGGGTGATGGCCTCGGCGATCTCGGTTTCGGGTGGGTTTTGGAGACGTTCCGTGAAGGCATCGAGGACGCCTTGTTTGGTGGTGAGGCGGGCGCAGATGATGAAGGGGAAGCCGAATTTCTCGCGATAGGCGGTGTTGTTGGCGGTGAAGGCGTCGTATTCTTCATCGCTCAGGCGGTCGAGGCCGAGGCCGGCTTGTTCGCGGCGGGAGGAGTCGGTGAGTGCTCCGGCGCGGGCGAGCTTTCCGGCGAGGTCAGGGTGGGCGCGGATGAGGGCGAGCTTTTCCGCGTCGGTGGCGTCCTCGACCGTGGAAAACATGGCGATGCGGAGGTACTCGGGAGTGTCGAAGGGGCGCATGGCTGTGATGCGGCGGGGGACCCAATCAGAATGCTCGTAAATGCCGCCGAGGGCGGCTACGAATTCCTCGTCGGACACGGCGTTCAATTCGGTGATGGACCTCATTCCACCCGGACTAAGGCGGTTTCTCCGGCGGACTTCAAGAGCGTGGATGTCGAAGGCCCCTGCGAGGTGCCGCCGTTT
>CAXTTX010000472.1:0-4289 GCA_964247045.1 uncultured Verrucomicrobiales bacterium
GTGCGGCAGGCGTTTTCCAGGCCATCCGGCGTGTGGGCATAGTCCACGAAGACGGTGGCACCGCCGGCATTGCCGACGTTTTCCATGCGGCCGGGAACCTGCGGGGCATCCGCGATGGCGGCGACCGCCTCGCGCGGTTTGATGCCACAGGCGGAGGCGGCGGCGATGGCGCCGAGCAAATTATACGCGTTGAAGCGGCCGATGAGCGGCGCGCGGACGAGATAGGATTTTCCTTTCGCCGTCAGCTCGAACTCCATGCCACGCGCGCTCTGGCGGAAATTGTTCGCCCGGAAATCGCTATGCACCCCGAATCCGAAGCGGATGACGGGCATCTTGCCATCGAGGGCTGCGGCGAGTTCCGCGCCATAGGCATCGTCGATGTTGATGATGGCAGCGGGTTTCTTGCCGAGCGGATTGGCCGCGACGTGGTGGAACCAATCCGCCTTCGCCTTGAAGTAGTTTTCCAAGGTGCCGTGGTAATCGAGATGGTCCTGGGTGAGATTGGTGAAGATGCAGGCGTCGAAGCCGATGGCGGCAACGCGCTTCTGGTCGATGCCATGCGAGGAGACTTCCATGGCGACGCCACGGCAACCATGGTCGCGAATGCGGCCGAGGAGGGCGGAAAGCTCGATGGACCCCGGCGTGGTGTGCTTGGCCACCTCGACGGTTTCGCCGTCATCGACGATGATCGTCCCAAGCAAGCCCGCGCGGTGCCACGCGGTCTTCATGATGTGGTGGACCAGGAAGGCGGTGGTGGTCTTGCCATTGGTGCCGGTGACACCAGCGATGGCAAGATCCTTCCACGGATGCTCCGCCAGGGTGGAGGCCAGCAGGGAAATCGCGGCGCGGCTGTCCGGCACATGGAGCCAGGTGGCGGGATGCGTGTAGTCCGAGGGCGGCGCGGATTCCGCGAGGATGGCGCTGACACCGGCGGCGAGGGCGTCATTGATAAAACGATGGCCGTCGAGCGTGGTGCCGCGGATGGCGGCGAAGATCATGCCGGGCGCGGCTTCCCGCGAGGATGCGGTGAGCGCGTGGATTTCCGTATCCAGCGATCCGGCGACCGTGACTTTCGGTAAAGAGGAAACAAGGTCGCGAAGGATCATCGGGAAGCGGTAACGGCCGGAGACGGTGGTTTGACGGGTTCGGTGGGTTGCAAATTCATATAGGCCGCGACGCGGGCGCCGATTTTCCCGAAGGCGGGCGCGGCAACAGTTCCGCCGTAGCGGGTGACCTTCTGCGTTTTCGGGTCGTCGATGACGACCACGCAGACGAAAGCGGGGTTCTCGATGGGCATCATCCCCGCGAAGGAGGTGATGTAGCTGCCCTGAAGGTAACTCCGGCCATGGGGATTGATCTTCTGGACGGTGCCGGTCTTGCCGCCGGAGCGGAATCCGGGAACCGCACCGCGGGTGGCGGTGCCGCCGGGCAACATGACCTTTTCCAAGGCCATCCGCATCTGGGCGGCGGTTTTCGGCTTCAGCACCTCGCGGACGACTTCCGGCTCGTAATTTTCGACGATGGTGCCGTCGTTCGCGACGAGCGCCTTGACGATGTGGGGCTTCCTCAACTTGCCATCCCCGGCGATGACGGAGTAGGCGCAGGCGAGCTGCAGCGGGGTCACATTGACCGCGTAGCCGTAGCAGGCGTGGGAAAAGTCCGACTCGTTGTTGGTGTCGCGTGCGGTCCCGGAGCTTTCGCCACTGAGCTGGATGCCGGTCTTCTTGCCGAAGCCGTAGTTGCGAAGATAGTCGTAGAAGCGATCCGACCCGAGTTGACGGCCGAGACTGTAGGTGCCGTTGTTGTTCGACTTCTGGAGCACGCCCTCGAAGGTCAGGCTGCCCGCCGGATGGTCGTCGCGGACCACGAAGCCACGGCCCTGATAGAAACCGTTGTGGCAATAGACGGAAGTCTGCGGCGTGACGAGGCCCTCGTTCAACGCGCCGGAGGTGGCGACGATCTTGATCGTGGAACCGGGTTCGTAGATCGTCTGGATGGCATAGTTGTAGCCGTTCTCCGCGAGATCCTGCTTGTGGTTCAGGTCGAATTGGGGGCGGCTGACCATGCCGAGAACCTCGCCGGTCTTCGGGTCCATGAGGATGACCGTGCCGCGCTTCGACTCGAACTCGTCGAGGGCGGCGTCCAACTCTTCCTCAATGATCGCCTGGATGCCCATGTCGATCGTGAGCTTCACATTCAGGCCGGGGCGCGGCGGCTTGAGGCTGCCGGAGTTGCCGGGAACCACGAGGCCGCGGCTGTCGCGGTAATGCTCGCGCCAGCCGTCGCGACCGGCGAGGTAGCTTTCCATGGAAGCCTCCACACCGAACTGGCCGATGACCTTGACGTGCTTCTTGCCGTCCTCATCCGTCTCCTCCTTCTCACCGGTAAATCCCGTTAGATGAGTCGCGAGGGTGGGCGAGGTGTACCAGCGCTTGATCGAGTTCTCGAACTCGAAGCCATGGATCCAGTTGGATTCAACAGCCTCGCGCAGTTGGTCGGCGACGTCCTGGGGCAAATCCTTGGCAACGGGAAACCACTCGCCCTTGGTGCCCTCGATCTTCTCGCGCAGTTCCTCGCGGCGCAGGCCCATGGGACGGGCCAGGATACCGATGGCATAAGCGAGATGCTTCTCCACGATGACCTCCGGCTTCTCCTTGGCAAGCAGATCGCCGCGCAGCGCATTGATGCGGCGCTTCTTCTTTTCCGGCTCAAGTTCGTTCCAGCCGGGCTCGAGGCTCGCTTCCTGATAGGCAAGGCCGTAGGCGGCGATCTTCGGATCATTCAGGTGGTTGCGGTCCACATAGACGCTGCTCACAGGAATACTCCTGGCCAGCGGCTCCTCGCGACGATCCACGATCATGCCGCGCATCGACGGAATTTTCTCCGTCCGGTGATAAGCCCTGCGCGCGTTCTCCGCATAGCGCTTGCGGTCGACGAGCTGGATCTGCACGAGCCTCGCGGAGAGCACGCTGAGTCCGGCCACGAGAAGGAGGCACAGGACAATGCAACGTGTCTGGAAGGCGTTTTTCACAAACTAGGGAACGGCGGAGGCCACGCTGTGGCGGTTCAGGGTCGCGGGATCGATTTCCTCCACGACGCCAAGCGGGATCGGACGCAAGGAAGATCCGTTTTCCTGGATCTGCTTGCGGATCACGAAACGGTTGAGAAGCTCATCCATCCGCATGCTGGTGTTGCGGATCTCGAGGCGGTTTTGCTCCACGCGGCGGTCGATCGCGTCGATCTCACGAGCGACCTGGATCTGCCGGTTCTTGTAGTACGCATGGAGCACTCCACCCGCCGTGGCGATCGCGGCGGCGAGGAGGAGTGAGAAGAACATGGATACCGGTGTGCGTGCCTCGTTTTTCTTTCGGTTCATGGAGAGGGAGGGGCCAAAAGCTGTGCAACCCGCAGTTTCGCACTGCGGGCCCGTGGATTCGTGGAAATTTC
Organism: uncultured Verrucomicrobiales bacterium; assembly: GCA_964247045.1. GTDB lineage: Bacteria > Verrucomicrobiota > Verrucomicrobiia > Verrucomicrobiales > Akkermansiaceae > Luteolibacter. The sequence goes on from CAXTTX010000472.1 coordinate 3,448, forward strand.
TCCGGCGCTGGGAGCGATGGCTTTTTTCGCCAGCAGCCGGTATTGATAATCGGGATTGGGCCGCGGTTCCGGCCACCCCGGCTCATCAAGGAAAGCGGTGGAGCGGTGCTTGAGGAAACGCTTCACCATGCGGTCCTCCAGGGAGTGGAAAGTGATGATCAGCAGGTGCCCCCCCGGCTTGAGGGCGGAGGAGGCGTTGTTGAGGGCGGTGGCGAGGGATTCGAGTTCCTCGTTCACGGCCATGCGGATGGCTTGGAAAGCGCGGGTCGCCGGATGGGTCTTGCCCTGCCGTCCGATGGCTTTCTCGATGCAGTCCGCGAGTTCAAGGGTGGTGGCGAAGGGCCGGATGGCGCGTTGTTTGATGATGGCGGCGGCGATGCGGCGCGACCGGGGTTCCTCGCCGAATTCAAAGAGGATCTTCGTGAGCTCGGCTTCGGACCAAGTGTTCACGACATCCGCCGCGGTGCGCGGGCTGGAGGGACCCATCCGCATGTCGAGCGGGCCTTCCCGCATGAAGGAAAAGCCCCGTGCCGGGGAATCGAGCTGGCGCGAGGATACCCCGAGATCCATCAGCAGGCCGTCGGCCCGTTCCCCCCTCAGGATCTCGGGGATCTCCAAGAGGTGTGAAAAGTTTCCTTCCCAGGTGGAAAAGCGGTCGCCGTAGGCGGCGAGGCGGGCACTGGCGTGGGCAAGCGCCTCCGGATCGCGGTCGATGCCGAGAACGCGTGCGCCGGCCTGCAGGAAGATCTCGCTGTGGCCGCCGCCGCCGAGGGTGCCGTCGATGATGAACTTGTCGGGGCTGGCAGCCATCCACGTGGCGGTTTCAGCCGGAAAAACCGGCA